>JAUNAI010000015.1:11976-31420 GCA_030527705.1 Planctomycetia bacterium
GTCGCTACTTACGTTAAGTTCTGCTTCCGAAATGGTCGGAAAATCTGCGCCGGTCACGAGTTTCAGGTGCTCGCCGAGTTCCCTCGCCGCCGTTTTTTCCACCACGCTCGGTGTTTCCGGCAGGACGATTTTCCACGCCGTTTTTCCCGCCTCCGCGAGAATGAACGGTTTCACATTTTTTTCTGTTTTCACATCATTTTTTTCCGTCGCGCCAACCGTCGCCACGTATAGACACGCGCAGACCGCGAGGAAATGAATTAGGTAGGTTTTCATCATTTTACTCTCTCTTTCTGGTTTTAGCCTCCCCTTTTAGCTTAAATAGGAGGTTTTTAATCACTCCGCAACAAATTGAATTTTATGCTCTTCCGCGTATTTTTCCGCCCAAGAGCCGGGTTTTCCGTAAATCGCGAAATCGTCGGGGTAGGCGTCGCTGGTCTCAAATGCGCCGTTATAATTTTCCTCATCATAATGGATCTCGGCGCTTGCTGGAACCGTGACGGAGCGCAAATTGGGACAATTCCAAAATGAGCAGACGCCAACATAGGTAACTCCCTCTGGGATTTTAACGGAAATCAGCTTTGCACAACCGGAAAAAGCTGCGTCTGAAATCCCAGTCACGCCGTCCGGCACGACGTATTCTCGAATTTCACTATTACGCGGAAATCGCAATAACGTTTTTCCGTTTTTTGAATAAAGCACGCCGTCCACGCTCTTGAAATTCGGATTATCTGGCGAAACATAAATCGCTTTCAGGTTTGGAAAATGTCCGAATCCCTCCACGGTCTCTATACTTTCCGGCAGGGTAATCGTTTCCAGTGCGACGCAGTTTTTAAACATTCCAAAACGGAATTCCTTCATGCCGTTCGGGAGGTCAATCGATTTCAGGCTGGCGCAATGACAGAACACTCCTGGTCCGAAATTGTTGGTGAGTTTTTTCGGAAGCTGAACCGTCTCAAGAGCGATGCACCTCCAAAATGCCCGATGCCCGATAATCGAAACGCTTTCCGGAATCGTGACGGAGGTCAGACTGATACAGCCGGAAAATGCGGAGTTTCCGATTTCGGTGATTCCCTCAGGAATGGTAATGGACTCTAAATGCTGGCACTCTTCAAACGCATTGTGATTGATACAAGTTACGGGAATTCCGTGAATTTTCGCCGGGATAACGATGGAAATTACGCCACGGTCACCGCAACGAACCACATGATAAGAATCTTGTTTTTCGGAATGATCCTCTTGTTCTTCGGAATCATATTCGAGACTGTATTCTATGCTTTGGGAATCAATTATTTTAGTTGCGACGAATTTCTTCTCGGACACCTGCTGCGTTTCCACGTTCGGCAAGATGTACCGGATTTTATTCAGTTTCACGTAGGTTTCAGCGTATGAACCGCGAGTTACATATACAATCGGTTCAGAATATGTCCCCGTGATTGGCACTTGCCGAAAAACTTCTTCTCCTATTTTCGTGACGCTTGCGGGAATCTTGACGAACAACAGATTCGGACAATTCGCGAATGCCTTGTCGCCGATGGTCGTAACACTTTCCGGAATGGTGAGCGTTGTTAGACCGCCACACTCCGCGAACGCACGGGGCGCAATCGTCGTAACACCAGCGGGAATCTCTTCATTTCTCATGTTGGAAGTCAGGCACCGAATCAGCGTTTTTCCGTCTTTCGAGAAGATAATCCCATTTCGATTCTGGAAATACTCATTTTCTTCCGACACGCGAACTTTACGCACGTGTCTCTTATAATGGAAAGCAGCCCAATCGACGGCAGTGACCGGGTATCCCTTGATTTTGGCGGGAATTTCGACCACTGGCGTTACTTCATGCCGAAGTCCCGTAACGTGAACAACGCCGTCCAGAAGCGTATATCGGAGCGTTTTCTGCGCTTCTTCCAACGGTGTGTCGTCGATTTGACCGTCTGCCGTAATCGCGATGAATTTCAGCTTAAAATCGAGAGCAAAAAAATCCGCGTAGGATTCCCGCCGACCACGCAAGGTGAAATCATTAGAGACGCCCGAAAAAGCGTTCACGTTCATCGCAATCACCGTTTCGGGAATCGTGACGGAAACCAGCTTGCGACAGTCGCGGAACGCCCCCGGCTCAATTTCGGTAACGCCGTCCGGAACGGTATATTCCCGAATTTCGCTCCCATGCGGAAACTTTACCAATTTCTTCCCGTCTTTCGAGAAAAGCACGCCGTCCACGCTTTTATAAGTCGCATTTTCCGGCTCGGCATGAAACGCTTTCAGATTCTTGCAACTGTCATGAATCTCGATTCGCTCGGTGCTTGCCGGGACGGTAATGCTTTCCAGCGCGACGCAACCGGAGAACATTCCTGACGTGATTTCCTTCACCCCGTTCGGCAACGCGACCGACTTTAGGCTGGAACAGTTCTGGAATGCGTTTTTGCCGAAATTCTCGACGTTTTTCGGAAGCTGGAGCGTCGTAAGAGCCGTACAGCCGGAAAACGCCTTGGATTCGATACTCGTGACGCTTTCCGGAATCGTAATCGTAGTGACGACGGCGTCGTTGAGGAACTGTTTCTCTTTGACAACCGTATTTCCCTCATGGACGCGGATTTCCGTTTCGCTGTAGCCGGGCATACTGGTACACCCACGAAATGCGTAAACATCGACCTGTGCCCCTGCCGGAATGGAGACGGAAGTTAATGCGGTACAGCCAGAAAAAGCGTCGCGCTCGATAGTCGTAACGCTTTCCGGAAGCGTGACGGATGTCAAATTCTTACAGCCGGAAAACGCGCCCGAGGCGATACACTGGACGGGCAGAAAATCAATTCGTTTCGGAATCGTCACAGAAGTCGCGTTCTGGTTTTTGTACTTTGTGATGCAGACACCGACCGTTTTCGTTCTCGGTGCCTCGAAAACGTGTATATAACGCGATTCGTAATCCTTAGGAGAATCCTCTTTCGCCATTTTCCCTTTCTCGACCCCGACCAGTCTCATATAACCCGCCAGCGCGTGTCGAGCGCTTTCCCACATCGCCGAACAACGATAATTGGGGAGCTTCCCAGCCGCTTTTCTTGCTTCCGTGTCCCTTGCGTCCGCTTCTTCCGCAACCCATTTTAACGCCATCAGATTCTTGTAACCCTCCTCTTCGGTCATGGATTCACGCATCTGATGAAACATCGTGAAACACATCATGAAGTAATTCGAGTATTCCTCTGGGGTTATCTGTTCATTTTGAGGCACCTTCTCGAAAGACGCAATTAATTGCTGGAAAAGCGGACCGCACTGCGTCTTAATCGATTCCTGCATACGCGCGCACTCTTCCAGTTTCCGCTCACGCCACGGACACTCGCCGTTAAAATGTTTCAGAGCGTTCCATAAATCCGTGTGCGCTTTCCAGCATATATTATAATGCGCATCCCCCGAAATTTCCGGTTTCCTCTCGCACCGTTTCGCGATGGTTTCGCACTGTTTCCGAAATTCTTCCTGCTCGCCCTCCAGTCCGGGAAGTGCTTCCACACTAAAATCCGGTAAGTCTGGCATCTGGAATTCCAGCTCGATGCCCACTTTTTGAAACACGGTGACATTGGTCTTTTCTTTTTCTTCTCCGCTTACATACGGTGTCAGGAATAGGAAAAGCAGGGCAATGAATAGGAAAATAGGGTGCTTTTTCGTGCTTTTCATGATGTTATCCTTTTTTCATCTTGGATATTTCAGGTGTCTCTGTTATGAATGTAATTTACAATGTGGCAGGTTCGTATGTTTTTAATAGGTCAGCCTCGGAATCCGATTCGCGCGCCCGAACTGGAACAGTAATTCTTCCGGCGTGCATTTATAATGTTCTTTGAGTGCCTCTGTCCACTCTTTTCCGTCTTTCATGTCATCCAGATAGGTCTTGAACGCATGCGAATCGTATTTTAGCATGAAACCGACCAAGCCGCTCGCCACGCCATACTGCCACGCTTCGAGTGGTCCGTCTGTCGTCATGAGACCTCCGACTGAGCCGAATTGCCGCATCTGTTTCAGTGCACTCTGCTGTTTCAGTGCTGGTTGTCGGTCTGCCGGAACGATGACACTCACCATGAAGTCCGCGATTCCCTCATTCACCCAGAGTGGAATCCGTTGCCGAGCGCGATAACGGTGGAGGAATCCGTGTGTCGTTTCGTGAACCAGTGTACCGATGAACTTCCAGCGATTTTCCATTTTGGAAATGTCACCGTAAAAAAGCGAAATCAGAACATTTCCATCACTCGAAAGGTGGGCTAATCCCGTTGCGCCAGTGAATTGGTGGGCTGATTCGCTGAAAAATTCCTGCTCGAACCGAAGAAAATCCTGTTGGTACGCGAACGCACAGACGATACATTTTCCCGTCCAAACACGCGCATCTTTCTTGAACTCGAACACTTCGCAGAGCCTAGCATACATCGCTTCGAGATACTTCATGCACTCCAACGCAATCGGTTTCGGCGCGTCGGTCAGATAATAAAAATGCTCCGATTCATAATAAATCGTCCGTGGGAATTTCGCCTTAATATCTTCCAGATACTTCTCCTGTCTCGTAATTTCCTGCTCATACATCGTGTCCGTTACTTCCGGCCAGCGCCAGATGCCCGTCTCGCGGTAATATGCCATTCGGTCGCGTTCTCGTTCTTCCGGCGTGCGCGTATCTTCCGGTTCCTCTTCCTTATTTGGCTTTTTTCGGTTTCGCGATGCGCTCGTTTTCGGTTTTTTCTTAGAACTCGACTTATCACTCACATTTTTCTTTTCTGGTTTTTCTGAGTTGTCAAAATCCTCGAAATCATCTGTGTCTTTTGAGGATGAACCCTTCTTACCAGAACTCTTTTCCGTAGAGCTTTTCGAGGAACCTTTTTTCACAGAGTTTTTTGACGTAGAATTTTTGGATGCGGATCCTTTCGATGCAGAGTCCTTTTTGGAGGCGTTTTTTGAGGAACTCTTTTTCATGGATGTTTTTTCGTTCTTGTTTTCACGGTCTTCCTCATCTTCCAGCTCGAATCCCATCTCGAATTCCGTGCCCTCTTCTGTTTCGGACATTTCCTCAATCAGTTGTTTTGCTGCATTTTTTCTTGCACGCTGAGCACTGGATGACTGCGCTGCTGTGTCATTTCCGACCAATACACAAAATGCCGACACGAGTATCATGACTAACGCGAAAAAAGTCGCACGGTAATTTTTAGGCAGTATATTCATCTTTTCCCTTTTCTTCTCACAGGAATACGTGACTTTTCCAGTTCATGTTTCCATTATACCCGCCCTCCACTAAAAACGCAAGAGTTTCCCTATAAAAAAGATTCGTTTTTAATACAGAATCTACTGAAAACTTCCGAAAAATCGACGGAGAATCGGAAAAATTGGAGAGTTTTTAGCCCCCTCCCCCTTGAAAATTTCTAAAATCTGCGGATAATAAAAGAGTTACATAATAGAATTCCGGAACCTCTCGTCGCTGGCTGTGTCGGCAAGTGTCGAAACGTGGCGTGGGTTTCGTGGGCTTTTTCGACAGGAGTATTTGTCATGGCTAAAAAAACGATTGATGCAGTGGATGTTGCCGGTAAGACCGTTCTTATGCGTGTTGATTTTAACGTGCCGCTCGACGCGGAACAGAACATCACTGACGATCGTCGTATCGTGATGGCGCTTCCGTCCATCAAATCCGTCATTGATCGTGGCGGAAAACTCGTTCTCATGAGCCATCTTGGTCGTCCCGACAAACTCAAGGAAGGCGAGACGAAAGAGAAGTATTCGCTGAAACCGGCTGCCGTCCGTCTTGGTGAGTTGCTCGGTAAAAACGTTGCGTTTGCGACCGACATCGTTGGAGAAGACGCGACTGCGAAAGTTGCTGCTCTGAAAGATGGTGACGTTCTCGTTCTCGAAAATGTCCGTTTCGAAAAAGGCGAAAAGAAAGGCGATGCGGAATTCGCTGCGAAATTGGCTTCTTTCGGCGATGTGTACTGCAACAACGCGTTCGGAACCTGCCACCGTACGCACGCTTCGATGTACGCAGTCCCGATGGCGATGGAAGGTAAACCGCGTGTCGTCGGTTCCTTGGTCGCGAAAGAAATCAAGTATCTGACCGACGTGATTGCGAATCCGGCTCGTCCGTTCGTCGCGATTCTCGGTGGTGCGAAAGTCTCCGACAAGATTAACGTCATCAACAACTTGCTCGGCATTTGCGATAAAGTCCTCATCGGTGGCGCGATGGCTTATACCTTCTCGTTGGCGAAAGGTCAGAAAGTCGGTGGCTCGCTCGTCGAAGCCGATAAAGTGGATCTTGCGAAAGAGCTGATGGAAAAAGGTGGTGACAAGTTGGTTCTTCCGGTTGATACCCACTGTGGTGACGCATTCAGCGCGGACTGCAACAAAATCGTCGTTGACGCTGGTCAGATTCCGGATGGTTTCGAGGGTCTGGATATTGGTCCGAAAACCGCTGCTCTGTATGCGGATATCGTGAAAAACGCCAAGACGGTCGTCTGGAACGGTCCGATGGGCGTGTGCGAATTGGAACCGTTCGCGGTCGGTACGAAAGCGGTTGCCGACGCGATTGCGGAAAGCGATTCCGTCAGCATCATCGGTGGTGGTGACTCCGCCGCTGCTATCCAGAAGCTCGGTTATGCCGATAAAGTTTCCCACGTTTCCACCGGTGGTGGCGCGTCGCTCGAAATGCTGGAAGGCAAGAAATTTGACGCGGTTGAAATTCTCGATGAAGAGTAATTTCCTTTCGGAAACCTATTTCGTGTAAACGGAAGTCATAACACATCCCCTATCCCCATTTCATCTCATTCCGTATGAAATGGGGATAGGGTTTATTCGGGTATTATTCCTTTATTCTCTTCCCAGTATCCGTCTCTAATTTAAACCAGAATGGATTCTGTCGGTCGCCACGTTCCAGAAGGTCCTGTAACATCAGCTCTAAATCCGGTTTCGTGTCCGTCACTCCACGAACTTTCTCACCGTTTACCATGAATGAAATCGGACGGTCGAAATCCAACATTTTCGGTCCCACCCAGAGCGTTACTTTTCCGGTCGGTACCTTAATTTTCAGCGTGTTCACCGTCGGTAACAATTCTGCGGAAATCTTGGCGGAAGTTGCCCCCTTTTTCGGGAATTCCGATGGTAAAACGACACATTTCGGCGGAAGTTGGTCGACATGAATCCACCAGAAAAAGTTATCCCACGGGCGCATCGTGCTGACTTCCAGCTCGCGTGGATAAAAATTCCTTTTTTTCCGATCCATCCAGTCGAAAATCCGTAAAATTTCATCTGAAAATGATTCATGTCCCCGACCGAGATACTCCGTAACTGTCACATCATACCCAGCCTGCATGTACCGCGAGAGTACCATGGCATTATCACGCAGAATTAATCCGCCTTTCGCGCCCGGGTCGAGTGCCCCGCAGATAAAATATACTGGAACCGTTTTCAGATTTTTCCAGTAATGAATACAGTATTTATCACAGTGGCACGAAATCGGAATCACTCCAGCCCATAAGTCCGGGTGCGCACCCGCGATGTCCCATGCTGCGTCGCCCCCTTCATAATGCCCAGAAATAAACACACGGTCCGTATCAATCGAAAAACGTTGCGTGACGTGATGAAGAACATTCATTACCGCTGCATGTTCGCGTGCTGAGAACTCATATTCCCGCTGATCCTGAGACATCCAGTCGACGGAGATGATGATATATCCATTTCTCCCTGCCTGTCCATGCCGAAACCCTTTCGGATTAAACGTTCCCGTCCACCAGTCCATTTCCTGTTCCGGTGTGGCATTAATTCCGTGAAGGCACACGACCGCCGGATAAAGCCGATGCGGGTCATACTCGAGCGGTAATTGGACCCAGTACCGAATCGGTCGGTCATCTACCGTCGACTGCGTTTCAAGCTGGAAAAAGCCGTCTTTTCCGAGCCATTCCTTCTTCCCAACACGCACGGGCGGTTTCATGTGTGAGAGAATGGCCGACACGATTTTTACCGAGCCAGCTTCTTCCTGCCGGAACTTTCGGACGATTTCTCGCCGTGTCAGGTCATTCTGCGCTTCCATATAATCCTGTACAAGTTGCCGAACACGGACCGCGGAAACGGCCGTAATCAGATTCGTTTCCGCATTTTTACTCCCCATCAGCCAGCACGTCACCGCCAGTGCCAGTTTCTCGTTTGGGTCGGTCCCTTGAACGTCCATGACCGTCTCGAACGCCTCCATTCTCGGAAGCGTCGAGTAATTCACAGACTCCATAATCTCGATTAATACCGGTTTCAGAACCTCTCGCGTCGGCTCGTCGTCCAGCTCTCCCCAACACGCTTGAATCTGCTCAATTAGCGCATTAATCCGCGTGTCCATCGCCTCATATTCCTTTTTTAACTCACGGACCTGCACGAGCGTCTCGCCCGCTACCCCCTGTGTCGGGAACTTGTCAAGCATGTCGAGCACGAGTGAAAACTGTCCCCGCGACTGCCGGAACTGTAACTCATTTAGCGCGCGTTTCGCAGAAAGTTGCCGGACCAGCACAAGTGTCGGAGCTAATTTTTTCCGTATTTCTTCCGCCTCTTCTCCTTCTGCCTGTTGAATCACGCGGTTCAACTCATATGCTGCTATTTCGTAACGCTCTGCCTGAATGAAGAATCGGGCGATTTTCTGAGCTGCCTCAATTTCCGAGCCTTTACAGAGCCGAATCGCCTGTTTTCGCAGAATCGGTAGAAGTTGGTCCGTCGGAATGTTCGTCGTCGCGACGCGCATGTCCCAGATAAAATTCGTGCATTCAATTTTCGTCCAGAACGGCGTAATCTGTGTGATACACTGAATAATATCTTTCGGTCCCTGCGCCGTCGCCATCTGAATCGTACGTCGGCCATGCTCGTCGAACGGCATTTCTTTCAGTAATAGTCCCATTCCCTGAATTGCGGGACCATTTTCGAGAATCCGCTGACGCAGAACGAATTTTTCCGGCACAATTTCCAGCTCGGAATTCGGAAACACATCCGCAACCTGCCGCCGTGGTACGTAAGTTCTCCGTAGATTATCATCCAGAAACACGATATTCATCGGCACAATCTGAGATTCCTCGCTCGCATACTGCGGCATGTCACCGAACTTGGGCAACATCCCTTCTGCGCCAATCAGATGTCGACCATCTTTCAGCAGAATATCCACACCCCACGCTGCACACGGACAACCGAAAATCCCCCACACCGACGTACATGCCAGCAGACAGAAAAACAGCGTAGTTAACGAACAAAAAATATTTTCAGATTTCTGCACCATAAAGAAACTCACATTTCCGCTTCAGTCCCTGTTTTCACTTCTGTTTTAATCTCCGTTTCCACTTCCGTTCTAGTTTCCATTTCATTCTTCATCTCCACATCCGTTTTCATTTTTTCTTCCATTACGGATTTATTTGTCACTTCCGGTAGGAGGGAGAGGCCGAAAAAGGAGAAGGCGAGAAGGAAAAAGAGACCAAAAAAAATCAGACCGAAAAACGCAGCAATCCACCCAAAAACCGCGCCTGCGCCTGTGTCACCGACCAGAAAAAGAAGCCCAGAAAACCCTGCTGTCAGCGTCGTCGCAAGGAGAAAAAACAGGCTTGCCGCCAGAATTCCGAGTAAGTATTTTGTGCAGGGTAAATTGGTTTTCATATCTATTTCCTTTTAAACCTTTATAGCCTCTCCCCCATTTAAAGCCTCCCTTTTTAGGGGAGATGGTGAGTATAGCGAACCGGAGGGAGCAGGGTTACTTCATTAATAACCGTTTAATAATTACATTTTTAGAAGATTTCCACCCTGCCACAGTCATTACCCTGCCACCACTTCGTGACACCTTCCCTAAAAGGGGAGGCTGTAAATTACGCGCGTTTCTTCTGTTCCACAAAATTAAACAGTTTCCGCCGTCCGAGAACCACATCTTCATCAATCACATATCTCACGCCGCTTGGCTGGTCGGGCATTTCGAACAGAATGTCCAGCATGATTTCTTCCATGATGGAACGCAGTCCGCGCGCGCCGGTCCGTTTTTCTCGTGCGAGACGCGCAATCGCCTCCAGTGCGTCCGGCGTGAAGACTAATTCCGCATTATCCATCCCGAAAAGGTGCGTGTACTGCTTCACCAACGAATTTTTCGGCTCTTTCAAAATCCGGACCATGTCGTCAATCGTCAGATCATCCAGCGACGTAATAATCGGCAGTCGTCCGACAAATTCCGGTATCAGACCGAACTCAATAATATCCTCACTCGCGACGCGGGCGAGCGTGGCTGCGCTTTCTTCCGCAAACTGCGTCGCCGCCGTCTGACCGAATCCCAGCGTGTGGTTTCCGAGCCGACGCTCAATGATTTCCTGTAGTCCGACGAACGTTCCACCACAGATGAACAGGATATTACTCGTGTCAATCTGGATAAACTGCTGTTCCGGATGTTTCCGCCCACCATTCGGCGGCACGTTCGCGACGGTTCCTTCCAGCATCTTCAGTAACGCCTGCTGAACGCCCTCGCCGGAAACGTCGCGCGTGATGGAAACATTATGTGTCGTTCGCCCGATTTTATCGATTTCGTCGATATATAGAATCCCTCGTTGAGCCGCCTCGACATCAAAATCCGCAGCCATCAGAAGTTTCAGAAGCAGATTTTCCACGTCTTCGCCGACGTAGCCCGCCTCGGTGAGCGTCGTTGCATCGCCAATTGCGAAAGGTACGTTCAGGATTTTCGCCAGTGTCTGCGCCAAAAGCGTTTTTCCGGAGCCAGTCGGACCAATCAGGAGGATATTCGACTTGCCCAGTTCCACTTCATCATTCCCGGAACGGACATGTTCCAGCCGTTTATAGTGATTATAAACCGCGACGGCCAAGACTTTTTTCGTGTAATCCTGTCCGACGATGTACTCATCCAGACGCGCGACAATCTGTCGTGGCGTGAGACGCTCCATCATCATTGCCGGTTGCGGAGTGAAACGACGTTTCTTCTCCTGCTCCAGAATGGACCGGCACAGCTCAATACACTCGCTGCAAATATACACATTCCCCGGTCCCTCGACAAGCGGTCCCGCCACACGGTGCGACTTCTTGCAGAAGGAACAAAACGCCTGTTTTTTGGGCGTGGATTTTTTGCTGCTATCGTTGAATTTGTTATCGGACTCCATTGGACTCTCGATTTCTCCATACCTAAATTTGTATAGGATATTCCAGGAACCTTGACACGTTAAAGTTTTACTATTCCTTAAAATCGTGTTTTTGGTGAAAATTCTTTATTTTTATTTTGGATGAGTGAAAGAACTCCAGCGGGGTTCCAGTCAATAGCCGTGGGCGTAAACCTACGGTAAATGGTCACATAATAAATCCTGAACCGATAAATCGGTTCTTTTTTCTTCTTTTTCTCTTTATTTATGTAAATCCCTCAATCTCGCCGTCAATTCCGCCTTAATTACACGGAACTCCTCCGTCGAAATATCTCCCCGATCATAGGAATTCTGTAATTCCGTCAACATAGAATGCACTGCCTGTTCTCCCGGAGCAGTATTATCCTGAATATCTTGCCGATAGCGCATAATCAGCCACGCTCCAATAAAAACGAGGAGAACTAACGCGAATAAACAAATCCCAATCGGAATAATGTGGTCCATACGTACTTCCCCCCATTAATGATGATGACAACAACAGCCACCGCAACCACACCCCGATGAGGTGGACGGCTCACACAGTCCCGCGTCACGAGCCGCACAGCCTGGACCACTCGAATGTGGCGACGCCGGCACGCTCAGTTTCCGATGAATTGCATGACTACCACAGCTTGGGCATTTCTCCGGCTCAGCATTTCCGCGAACCAACTCTTCAAAATTTTTCGCGCAATCATCGCACGTATATTCATAAATGGGCATAAATCCTCCCTTAAATGGTTAATTTAATACGTTACAACTTCACCATCTTCACAATTTCCGAGGTGATTAAATACCGTGGCGTCAATCGAGTAGGAAATGGGCTGAACCGACCCGTCGCACATCGCCATGCCAAGCGAGCCTGCGTGAGCACTTCCGAAAACATACACGTTATCATAATTCTGGCGACTCTGTAACGGACGTGAACTGGTATTACGCTGGTTGTCGTTATCGCTTCCATAAATCAGTCCTTCATTATCACCGAGTGAACCACCATCAGCATAATGAGCTGCGTCGAGATATTTTTCGCCACAAAAAATGGTATTCGATAACCCGTCTGTGATTTCGCTACTCATGGTTTCACTGAAATCATACACCACACCGTTAGCACCGGGGTCAGGCCAGTTGTAATTATTGTCGGAGACCGAGGAATATGAGGGACTGTTGCTGGTTTCGCATACTCCTGAATTTCCGTAATTGGCGGCGTAATCACTTTTACTGGTTTTGGTGGGACCATTCGCATTTACAAGCGAGGACGAGTAAGTTACCGGATACAATTTTGCTTGTCGTCGTGAAGGACAGTTGAATAACGGAATCGGTATTTCACACGCAGTTTTCGCTCTTTCTTTTTTGGTTCCCGAAGGATCATGAGTAATATCTTCTCCGAGTACCGTCAAGTTGTAAACATTATTCAACTCAAGATATGGAAATAACGAAAACATCCACGAGCCGGGCTGTGTTTTTCCGAAACCACGGTCACCATCTCCTAGTGCATTATACCCCCATCCTCCAGATGGGAAAAACTGGTTAGTACTCTCGTGATTCAAAGCTCCGAGAGTCATCTGTTTCAGGTTGTTGCTACACTGCATTTTTCTTGCAGCCTCACGTGCCTGCTGGACCGCAGGAAGGAGTAATCCTACGAGCATTCCAATAATCGCAATGACGACGAGTAACTCGACAAGTGTAAAGGCGTTTCGTTTCATGATGTTTCCAATCTTTTAGCGAAGGTTCGGCAAGGTGGAAATATTCCCTCTCTCTCACATAATATATCTATTTACGTTTTATATTATACCACTTCTTAAAAATTTTGGAAGAACTTCCAGAAAAATTTCAAAAAATTTATTAAATTTTCCAAAAAAAGAAAATTCCCCTTGCCACAAATCCGTTTGGAGTGTATGATAGAGTAAAGGGAATTACTGGGAGACTGAATCAGTTCACTTTAGAAAACGCTGAATAAGTCACATTGGGTGAACGGACGTCTCGTCCGCAGAAAAATATTAAGCGTTTTAAGACACAATGATAATATTATTGCGTAATTGGGGAAAGATTTATTCCCTAGAAGTTGTCATTTTTACATATAATTGCAGACGAGACGTCTGCGTGCCCAGTTAATCAGCGCGTACTTTAGAAATAAAAAACCGTCGGGAAATAAGTCGGATTTAAAATATGCAACCAGTTTCAAAATTCAGAATCATTTTGCTCTTGCTGACCTGCGTGATTTTAGCGTCGTTAGGCGGTTGTAGAGCGATGTTTAATGCGAAACCCATACCGGGCGTGCCGCAGCCGGAGGACCGACTTGAGGCGATTCGTGAGTTGGGTGAGAATGCGGATAAAGTACCGACGGAGTCGCACGAAAAATATGCGCAGACGTTATCTTCCATCGTCCATGAGGATACCGATGCGGTAATGCGACGCGCGGCACTCTTGGCGATTTCGAAATTCAAGACGCCGATTACGGAAGAGACGATTCGGTATGCCGAGAAGGACCACGATCCGGAAGTACGTCAGATTCTGTGTGAAGCATGGAAGAATTACGGTGGCGACACGGCTGTTATAGAAATTATTCGGATTCTGAACACGGATAGCGACCTCGACATTCGTCATTCCGCGATTGCGGCGCTCGGAGAATTGAAGGATGAGCGTGCGATTGTGGCGTTGGAAGTTCCGCTGACTGATCAGGACCCTGCATTACAGTATTTCACAGTTCAGTCTCTTCAGAAAATTACCGGCTTAAAAATGGAAGACCCACGTGAATGGTACGCTTGGTGTCAGGAACGTCACCCTGACACGGCCGTCGCGTATCAGCCGGAAGAGGAGAAAAAAGAGGAAACGAAATCCCCGTTCCTCGATTTATTACCAAAAGACGGTGAGTAGGCAGAGGGGTTAGGGGATAATATTATAAGTTCCCTGAACCTTAAACCCTAACCTGAATATTTCATATCCCACAGATTCCGCGGAAAACCAGTGGTTTTAAATCTCCCACAGATTCCACAGAATTTCACAGATTATTAAATATTATGATAATTTAAAATCTGTCTGTGAAATCGGCCTCTTCTGTGTGAAGCGCCGTAAAATATGGAGTTCAGGAAAGTAAAAAAGTTGGCGTCCTAAATCATTTTCATTTCCCCGAAACTCACTCATTTCTGTGAAAATCTGTGAGATCCGTGGGAGATTTAATGTGTATTTTGAATCGTTCCTAGTTTATTATTTTAATAATTAAAAACCCCCAAATTCCCCAAAACAATCCATGGCTAATACGCTCCGAATTACCGATCAATTCCGATTTTTTGTTGATCATGCCATAACGATGTATGAACAGATGGACGCGGCTTCCGTACTCCTTCTTTATGATGGAGTGGCGGACTGGGTGCGTGTGCGGAAACTGACGGGGGATGCAGTTCCGTTTATCGTAGCTGTCGATACGGAGGAACAGGCGGAGGGAGCGAAAGCGGCAGGATTTCGGACGATCGTTCTGGAAATGGTCGGAAACCCGGTTTATGACCGACTCATGCAGGCGATTTTACGTAGTATCGCGGATGACTTTATCCGTCCTGGAAGCCAGATCGTCGCCATGTACGGCGGTTTCGAGTCGAATTCGATTGATACGGTTTCTCTCATCTCGCTGAAAGAACACCTAAACCGACTGACGAGTACGGACTTACGTCTTCTGAATACGACGGTGCCGCTCGAAACGCTGAAAACGATTGTGAATTTGGCGATTGAAATCGGTCTGAGTGGGCGTGAGGGGAAACCGGTCGGAACGTTATTCGTAGTCGGTGATAAACAACGAGTGTTGACCGAAAGTCATGCCGGCGGTTTCGACCCGGTGCGTGGGTACAGTCGCTCGGAACGAAATATTATGGACCCGCGTGTACGTGAGGGAATTAAGGAAATCGCTCAGCTTGACGGTGCGATCGTGATTTCGGCGGACGGAATTGTGGAAGCGTCGTGTCGAATTCTGGACGCGACAGCAGATAATATCACGTTGTCGAAAGGTCTTGGTTCTCGACACTGGGCGGCGGCAGGAATTACGCGTTGCACGAAAGCGGTCGCGATTGTGGTCAGCGAGACGAACGGGACGGTGAGAATTTTCCAGAACGGAGAAGTTATGTTGCGCATTGAGCCGACGAATCGGAAGCCGTTTATTTGGAAGAAGTTCGAGTATGAACCACCGGAGAATTAAGAAATTCCTTTAGGATTAGCTTGGAAATATCATATCTCCCACGGATTTCACGGAAAATCAGTGGTTTTAAATCTCCCACAGATCTCACAGAATTCCACAGATTTTTAAATATTTTAATGACTATTTAAATCTATCTGTGAAATCTGTCTCTTCTGTGTGAAGTGCTGGAAAATACAGGGTCCTAAAACGCAAAAAAACATGATGTCTTAAATCATTTTCATTTCCTAAAAACTTACTTCTTTCAGTGAAAGTCGGTGAGATCTGTGGGAGATTTAATGATTTATGTTTTCACGTTAAATGACACTGTATTTATTTGGCGTTTTGATGAAAATAACGGTTTCATGCCGTATTTTCCGACACTTTAACGTTTTTTGCCTTTTTAGGTATGAAATATACCGATTAGAGAAGGCTGATGTTATTTATGGAAAACAGATGAAACAGGAATCACCTAAACATACCACCCTGAAAACGGAGGAACTTGATACACTTCTTGACGACGTGGACGTGGAATTTCCGACGCTCCCGGAGTGGAATCCGCCAGAGTCTGACGACGAGGTGGGAACACAGAAACGGCGACGGACTTTTATTCGTGAACAGATTGCGTCGTTGGGGAATATCGAGCTGGAAGTGCGTATCGAGCTGGGACAGACGACGATGTTACTCTCCGAGGCGGCGCAACTTCGGCCGGGGTCGGTCGTGATTCTGGATAAGCATGTTAATGAGCTGGTGAATATTCTTGTAAACGGAAAAGCGGTTGCACGGGGTGAATTGATTGTCGTGGATGGATGTTTCAGTGTGAGAATAGCAGAATTTTTGTAGGGAAAAAGAAAAAAAATTCCCATTTTCCGGAGGTTATATGAACCAGAAAAAGAGCCGTTTCTTTAGAGTTTTCGTGTGGGGTTTATTCTCAGTTTTAATGATGGTTACGCACGTGACGGCTCAGGGAATGTTGACTCCTGAAGCAATTCCACAGCCCGTCCCTGAAACGGTACAGGAAACGCCACGTACTCCGCTTTTTTCGGGAAATGTAGAGAATGAACCGACGGTAGAGACGCCCGTTCAAGACGCTTCAGCCACTCCGTTTCTTTCGGTCGGGATGCAGAAAATGCTCTTTGCGCTTGCTTCGGTGACGCTTCTATTTCTGGTTTTACTGATAATTTTGAAGAAATTTAGTCCGGGAGGTGTGCCGGAATTACCACGTGAGGTGTTCGAGGTGCTGGGAAAGTCGGCATTTGTGGCACGTCAGCAGGTTTATCTTCTGCGTTGTGGTGAGAAACTTTTTCTCGTTTCTGTCTCGCAGAATGGGCTGGACCGTGTGGGGGAAATTGATGACCCGGCGGAAGTTGAGCGACTTACGCGTCGATGCCGAGGGGAAATTCTGGGGACGACTACGCCTGTTGGAATTCCAGTTGCGTCGGGAAATTCCACGTCGGAATTGACTGGGAAGGAGGCGTAAATGGATCGGAAAATCGTCCATTTTGTGTTGACTTTCGCGCTTGTGACGTTTTTCTTGGTTGGATTTTTCGCAGAAATCTCGCACGCGCAGAGAAGTTCGGGTTCTGTTCAGCCGAAAATTTGGAATAGTCCTTCTCTAGAAACGCCACAACCGCCTATGACACAATCTCCGATATCGCTGAAACCAGCGCAGGAAATGGAGACAGACGCGCTGAATATTGAAGTGGTTCCAGAAATGCCGACCAATTCGGTGAAAGAGCCAGTAAAACCGACCGTTCCACCGTTGGAGATTCCGAAATCGCAGGAAATTCCAGTTTCTCATGCGGAAAATGTGCCGAAGCCGACTGAAAAAGTTGAAAATACGGAGAAAAAATCGGATGAACTGTCGTTGGAAATGTTGACTGCTCCGGAAGGGATTCAGAATTCGTTAACCGTTTTTCTGACACTCAGCGCAGTAAGTGTCGCACCGGCGTTCGTGATGATGACGACAAGTTTCTTGCGGATTTTTGTGGTTCTCTGCATCCTCCGTCATGGTTTCGGCACACAGGGAATTCCCGGTACACAGGTTCTCGCAGCGCTCGCACTTTTTATGACGTTTTTCCTCATGTTTCCGACATGGCAGCGGACATGGAATGAAGCGGTCGTGCCATATCAGGAAGGAACACTTACGGCTGAAAACGCGATGGAAGCCGGACTACGACCGTTACGAGAATTCATGTCTGTACAACTGGAAAATACGGGAAATACGGAAGAAATCTTGCTTTTCTGGCGTTACAGTTCCACGCCGCCAGATAAAACGCGACTTGCGGAATACACGGCAGATGATGTTCCGACGCATGTTTTACTCCCTGCATTCATGCTGAGTGAGTTGAAAACGGCGTTCTTAATGGGAGTACAGCTTCTGATTCCGCTACTGGTTATCGATCTGCTCGTGTCGGCTATTCTTGTTTCGATGGGGATGTTTATGCTTCCGCCAACCGTCGTTTCATTGCCTTTAAAGTTACTATTATTCGTGCTTGCGGATGGCTGGCGACTCGTGGTAGAAATGCTGTTAGTGAGTTTTCGGTAACTTATGCCTTTCTGAAATCTTGCTGTAAAACAGGGGAATTTTTAGAATGGCGTTCCTTGAGTAGTTGCTGAATAGCTGGGAGGCGACGCGTCTCGCAAGAGCGGAAGTGACGAAAAATATACATTTTATAATGCGTTTTATAATGCGTTGGGTATAATCCATCTAACTATCATTTAACAGGGTAAAGTTCCATGACGAGCATAAAACATGACGGTTTTCCCTTCCAGACACACGAAATGCACGATTTATGTGTCTGTGGCGGTTCCCCCGCGACGGCGGCGTCGGCTCGACGTTCTCAGGCGGCGTATGAGAAAATGCTGGAACGGACACCGTATTTTCAGCAGTGGAGACTCAACGCGAACGCCATAAAACGCTGGTCCATTCAGCATCTCGACCAATTACTCGTCCAGTTCGAGCAGAATCTTCAGAAAAAAGGTGTGGAAGTTCTCTGGGCGGCGGACGCGGAAGAAGCGAATCGGCTCGTTCTGGAAATCGCACAGAAACATAACGTCCGGAAAGTCGTCAAGTCGAAATCGCTTGTGTCTGAGGAACTTCAGGTAAATAAGGCGCTTAAGGCACACGGAATCGAGTCGATTGAGACGGATCTTGGCGAGTTCATCATTCAGCTGGCAGGGCAACGTCCGACGCATGTGGTCATTCCAGCATTACACCTGACCGCGGAACAGATTGGTCGGCTTTTTTCGGAGAAACTTGGTGAAAAGTTTACCGACGTGCATGAGGAACTGACGGCGATTGCGCGGAAACACCTACGAAACCATTTTTTGACGGCGGATATGGGGATTTCCGGTGTGAATTTCGGCTTTGCCGACACGGGGACGTTCACGGTGATTGAAAATGAGGGAAATGCTGGGCTTTCCACCTCCACGCCTCCTGTGCATGTTGCGCTGATGGGAATCGAGAAAGTAATCCCTTCTGTGAACTATTTACCGTATTTCTTGAGCGTCCTTCCTCGGAGCGCGACGGATCAGAAATTGACGGCATACACGCATATTTTTCATGGACCGACCGCCGGGAGAAAAATGTATGTTATTCTGATTGATAACGGACGCACGAATATTCTGGAGGACCCGTTCACACAGGATACACTCTTCTGCATCCGTTGCGGAGCGTGTATGAATGCCTGTCCCGTTTATCACCGCGTCGGTGGCTGGGCGTATGGGTGGATTTATCCGGGACCAATCGGCGAGGCACTTAATCCCCATCTCTGCGGTATGAAAAAGGCGGGGAAGTTGCCGTTTGCGTCGTCGCTGTGTGAGAAATGCGCACAGGTCTGCCCCGTGAAGGTGAACTTGCCGGAACAGTTGGTTCACCTGAGGAATGTGTCGGCTCAGACGACTGGTTCACCCATGAATCAGTGGCGTCAGGCGGTTCTGTGGCGGATGTGGAGTTTCGTGAATGAGACACCTGCCAGATACCGCTTTTCCATGGGTTTAGCGCGTATTGGCGCAAGAATGACGCGGTGGATTCCGAAACCATTACACTGTTTCGAGCTTCGGACATGGGCACAGGGACGTGCGATTCCGCAACCACAGGGGAAACCGTTCCGGGAATGGTGGCGGAAACGGAAGAAAATGAGATGAAAAAGAAATA
>JAUNAI010000513.1 GCA_030527705.1 Planctomycetia bacterium
GAATAAGAGAATAAGAGAATAATAAGGAGGAGGAAAAGGGAGATAATAATGAGAAAATGATGTGAAAATGATAAGAAGAAAGTAATTCATGAAAATCGTAAAAGTTCCTGAATTTTCATGAATTAACATCCGTTTATTTCATGGAAAATGAAGTTTAACTGGTTTTACGGACGCATTTTCCCGCCACCATCTCCTCATAAATCCGTTCATACTTTTCCAGCATACATGTCTCGGTAAATTCCGCGTCGAAACGTCTCCGCGCATTCTGTATCAGTCGTGTAGAGAGGTCCGTGTCCGTCAGAATTCGTTTCAGCTGTTCCGAAATTCTTACGAAATCTCCAGACGGCGCAAGAAGTCCGTTCTTTTCCGTGTCGATAATTTCCGGAATTCCTCCTACTTCCGTCGCGGTCACCGGTACGCCCGACGCGAAAGCCTCCAGAATTGTGAGTGGAATCCCTTCACTCTTACTCGTTAAGAGAAACGCGTCGGCTATCTGTAACAGCTCCGACACGTCCGCCCGCTCGCCGAGAAATCGGACATGTTTTCCGAGAAGAAGATGATTTTCCGCCGTAAATTCCCGTAACGCTTCCCATTCTGGACCACCACCCGCCAGTAAAAGTGTCGGTTTGCGCGTGGATTTTTCGATTTCTGGGAGCATCAGAAGCCGTTTCATCGCTAAAATTGCCGTCCGATGGTCCTTAATCGGGTCCAAACGTGCTGTGAAGAGAATCACACGTTCATCCGTAAGCCCCAGTGAGGCGCGAAGCTCGCTTTTTTCCGTGTTGGATAACTGGGAATCGCGGAAACGTGCCTCGTTAACGCCGTTTCGGATAACTTCCACTCTATTCGCCGGAATTCCCTCATTTTCGATAATCGCACGCCCAACGGAGGCGCTTACCGCGGTAATTCGGTCCGCTTTCCGCATCAAGAGACGATTAAAAACCGCGTGTTTCCAGTTCGGCAGGTCGGGATAAAACCGACCGTGTTCCGTGAATAAAATTGGCGGTTTCTGTCCCAGTAGCCCACGTGCACCCATGGCGTAAAAGTACGGTGTATACTGGTGCGCTTGGACGAAACGGACATCATGTTTTTTCCATAATCGCACCAGCTCACGCATACAGTGTCGGTCTAGCCCCGGTTTGCGACCGAGAATCTCGACGGTAAAGCCTGCCTCTTCCATTTCTTTCGCGCGGACACCGGGAGCATCAAGACAGAAAAAGACGAATTTCCACCGTTCCCCCGCCATTCTCCGTGCCAGCCGAGACGCAAGAATTTCCGCGCCGCCGACATTTAGCGTGTGTAATAACTGACAGACAGTAATCGGGGATGATAATGTGTTCAATTTTCGCTTTCCTGATAATCTAAAAATGGAACTCTCAGACATGTCAGCCTCAGGGACGATTTTTCATATTTATTACTTTATTACATGCGTAATAAAATCCACTTTATGAAATCCGTTCATCACACATGTATAATGAACTCCTTCACACTCCTGATAACATGTTTCTTCACCTGAGGAATACTCTTACCTAATATTCTT
>JAUNAI010000016.1:0-26216 GCA_030527705.1 Planctomycetia bacterium
GGGAGAAACCATTTTTTGCAAAAATAGGTTTCTCCCATACCCTCTTCCAAAAAAAAACTCTTGATCGCGTTCTGCGAACGCTTGCTTTTCTTGTATTTTATTTATAGTTTTAACGGTTTTTATTCGTTTTTACTATGCGTTCTTACGGAACCACGAAATTAATGCGTTGGTTGAGCTGTCGTGTTTCAGTTCTGGATTTTCCGCTTCCAATTCATCCAAAATCCGTTTCGCAAGGACTTTTCCAAGTTCTACACCCCACTGGTCGAAACTGTTGATATTCCAGATAATTCCCTGAACGAAAATCTTGTGCTCATACATCGCAATCAGCGAACCTAACGTCGTTGGCGTCAATTTTTCCGCAAGAATCGTGTTCGTCGGGCGATTTCCTTCAAAAACCTTGTGTGCCACAAGCGATTCCGCGACACCTTCCGCACGGACTTCCGCTTCCGTCTTGCCAAACGCAAGTGCTTCGGTCTGCGCAAAAACGTTCGCCATGAGTTTCAGATGGTGTTCATTTGGCGTGCAGCCAATCGGATTCTGCGATTTCGCAAACGCAATGAAGTCAGCCGGAACGAGTTTCGTGCCCTGATGCAGAAGCTGATAGAACGCGTGCTGTCCATTCGTGCCAGGTTCTCCCCAGATAATCGGACCGGTCTGATACGTAACTTTTTCGCCGTCGAGAGTGATGTACTTACCGTTCGATTCCATGTCACCCTGCTGGAAATAAGCCGCAAAACGGGAAAGATACTGGTCATACGGCAAGATCGCATGGGACGCCGCGCCGAAGAAGTTATTGTACCAGATTCCCAGAAGAGCGAGAATGACCGGGATATTCTGCTCGAATGGCGTGTTACGGAAATGATTATCCATCGCGTGATAACCGTCCAGCATCGCGAAGAAGTTCTCCGGACCAATCGCCACCATGAGTGCCAGACCAATCGCGCTCGGCATGCTGTAACGACCGCCGACCCAGTTCCAGAACTCGAACATGTTATTCGTGTCGATACCAAATTCCGCGACTTTTTCCGCATTCGTCGAAAGTGCCACGAAATGACGCGCTACGATGTCGCTGTCCGCCGCTGTCGGAGCCGTCGCTTTCAGAGCATCCAGAACCCATTTTCGCGCGGTCATCGCGTTCGTCATGGTTTCGAGCGTCGTGAACGTTTTGCTCGCAATAATAAATAATGTCTCTTCCGGATTTAGATCTCGCGTCGCTTCCGCGAGGTGTGTGCCGTCAATGTTCGAGACGAAACGGACAGTTAAGTCGCGCTTCGTGTACGGTTTCAGTGCTTCATACGCCATGACTGGACCGAGGTCAGAGCCGCCGATGCCGATATTCACGATATTTTTAATCGCTTTTCCGGTATAACCCTTCCACGCACCAGAACGGACAAGATTCGCGAAATCTGCCATTTTCGCCAGAACGCGATTTACGTCGTCCATGACATTTTTTCCGTCGACATAAATCGGTGTGTTGGAGCGATTCCGCAGTGCGACGTGTAGAACCGCGCGATTTTCGGTAATGTTAATTTTTTCGCCGGTGAACATCTTCTCGATCGCCGCCGGAACGCCCGCCGCACGCGCTAAATCGAAAAGTGCTGTCATCACCGCATCATTCACTCGGTTTTTCGAGTAATCAAGATGAACACCACAAGCGTCAAGCGTCATACGTTCTGCTCGGTCCGTGTCCTGCTCGAAAAGAGAGCGAAGAGTGACATTCTGCAAATCGGCAGCTAATTGTTTCAGCGTTTTCCACTGTGCGAATTCTGTAGGATTGGACATGAAAAAGTCTCTCATTATAATAAAAGGTCAAAAAAGTATACCAATCACACATGAAAATTCAGCGAAGGACGGTCTTTTCGATGATCGTTTCAGCAACGCGAAACAACAGAAAAGGGGAATTTTATAGTGTGTCGGGTGTAAAACATTTACGGATTCATTCCCACGTACTATTTTGGGAAATCGTTTCCTATCATTTTCCACATTTTCAGAAATTTTTCAACGGGGGAGGGGCAAAAAAAAAGCAGATTCTTGAAAAAGTCCATCGAGAATCTATTATCAGACCGTTAAAATAGATAAAATTTCTCCCCATTCCGAATTGCGTCTGTAGTACTATCACCGTTTAGAGTTATCCATATTTTCCTTCTCTAACTAAAAAATGGATGGATTTACATGTTATGTGACATGTTTTTTGGAAAAAAATGGAAAATTTTGAACCATATTGCAAAAAATAGCGTATTTAAATAGATAAAAGATTATAAAATAGCCGATAAGAGGGTATGTGAACCAAATATCGCCAAAGCGGAATATTATTTAAATTAAACTTCCGTTTTTAGAAATTTTTTTGGGAAATATGGCGATATGGTTGTAGGTGGGTCTTGACAAAAAACTGTTTTAGACGAAAATATGAGTAAAAACTGTGAAGTTGAGTGGACGGTGATTCATGCGCCTGCGAAAGTGAACCTGACTTTTGAGGTTCTTCGTCGACGCGAGGATGGCTTTCATGAAATTCGAAGTTTAGTTACTCCGATTTCCATCTTCGATACAATTTCTGTCCGTCCATCCGCATTTTTGACCTTACAGGTCGAGATTCCAGCCGAGAAGAAGTTTCAGCGGTTATTTGCCGGGAAACGGATTCCGACGGATGAAAAAAATTTAATCATACGGGCGGCGAAGCTGCTTCAACGTCAGATAGTTGATGTAAATTTCGAATTGCCCGGTGCAGATATAATTTTAGAGAAGCGCATCCCTGCCGAAGCTGGTTTAGGGGGCGGTTCTGGTGATGCTGCCGCAACGATGATTGTGCTCAATGAGTTGTGGAAACTTGGTTTTTCGCGAGAGAAACTGGCTCAATTGGGGGCGGAATTGGGAAGTGATGTTCCTCTGTTCCTGCGAGCGTTTCCGGTGATATGTCGTGGTCGGGGAGAAATTTTGGAGCCGATTCCGGATGGGAATACGTTTCCGAAATTATCCTTGGTCGTAGTGAAACCGGATTCTGGGTGTTCCACGCCGGAGGTTTTTCGACGGTGTACGCCGCGATATACGGAAGATGAGCAGAAGATGACGCAGATGATTCATGCTTGGCGAGAAAATCGATTGACTGCGTTCGCAGAGGGATTAAAAAATGACCTAACCGAGCCTGCCATGAGTGTTTCGCCGGATGTGAAGCAGTTGTTGGAGATGTTCCGCAACGTTCCCGACCCGTGTCTGGGATTTTCCCTGACTGGAAGTGGTTCAGCCTGTTTTGGTTTGTGTCGGAGTCACGAGCACGCGCTGAAAGTGGCAGATTTTTTCGAACATAATTTTATCGGAACGGTATTTGTTGCAGAGACGGAGCTTTTTCCGTTATAGTGGTTGCGCAGTATACGTTTTGTTTTGGAACAAGGAGGAAACCCCCGTGAAAATTACAGAAGTACGCATCAAATTGATGGAAGAGCCGGGTGAACGGCTTAAGGCGTTCTGTTCAATCACGTTTGACGACTGTTTCGTGATCCGTGATTTGAAGATCATAGACGGCGCCAGTGGGTACTTTGTGGCGATGCCGAGCAGAAAATTAACGTCGCATTGTCCGGTATGTCATTACAAAAATCCCATTCGAGCAGCGTATTGTAACCAATGTGGTGCGAGATTACCGATGCAGATGCCGACGCGTGATGAAGATGGACGTGCGAAGCTCTATGCGGACATCGCGCATCCGATTAATTCCGTAGCACGTGAGATGATTCAGCGTGAAGTCATCGCGGCTTATGAGGAAGAAAAGATTCGTGCACAGTCGCCGGGTTATGTTTCTCGTTATGAGGAACTGGACATGATGGACTATGATGAGGAAGAGCGAATGATGGAATCTCGTGATTCGCGTATGCCGATGGATATGCAGGGGAATTATCCGCCGTCTTACGCATCGGGTCGGGATGTGTATCCGCCGCGAGAACAGTTCCAGCCAAGTCGTGATCCGTATCAGGCTCCGGCACGTGAGGCGTACCAGTCGAATCGCGAGCAGTATCAGGCCCCAGCGCGAGCAATTTCAGCGCAGAATACGCAATCATCCTTGGAACCGCAAGAAAATCAGCCACGTGGTTTCGGAGCAGGGATTTTTGACTGATTTCGGAATCATTGAAAAATATTTCGAGATGAAATAACAAGAAGGTCAGCATTTTCTGGTAAACTGGAAAATGTTGACCTTTTTTTCTGAGATTTTTCTGGAAATTTTGGGAAAATTTTTAAAAAATTGGGGCGGATACACTGGATTTTCTTGGCAATAAAGTGTAAAATGAAAGAAAATATCTTCTAATTCCATTATGAACCCGATTTTGAATCCAAAAAAGGAACGAAACGTGAAAAAATTACAAGCACGGAGTTTTATCTCCCTCCTTTTATTAAGTTGTATAACGCTCTCTGCCACACTCGTGACGGCGGCGGACTGGCCCTGTTGGCGTGGTGCGAACCGGAATGGTCTGTCATCAGAGACAGGACTTCTACGGAACTGGACGGAAGAATCATCGCCGCAACTCGTCTGGAAAAATACTGGCGTGGGACAGACGATGAACGGAATCGCTGTTCTCGGAAATCTCGTCTACACAATTGGTACAAAAGGCGGATCGGAGTGTGTTTTCTGCATTGACAATCAGACGGGGAAAACGCTTTGGTCGCGTCCGATTGGCAAGAAAGTTGGTGGAAAGGGTAAATTCCCAGTCCAGCAGTCGACGCCGACTATTTATAAGGATAAATTGTACGTGGTCAGTTCCGCCGGAAACCTCGTCTGTATGAACGCAGGGAACGGAATGCCGTTGTGGGTCCGAAATATGATTACTACGATGGGCGGCGTCCTTCCGAAAGGTGGATACTGTGAATCTCCATACGTGGACGGAAAATGGGTTATTGTCTGTCCGGGTGGTCCGAACGCGTCGATGGTGGCGATTGACCGTCACTGGGCGATGAATAAATGGGTCGCGCAGACGGGAATGCCGGCAGGTTACTCGTCCATCGTGAAAGCCTCTTTCGGTCGGGAACACCAGTACGTTTACTTCTCTGGTGCAGGACTTTTTGGCGCGAAAGTGAAAGGCGGCGATGTCCGTTGGCGGTACGAAGCTCCGGCTCACGAAAGTGGTTATAACGCTTGTCCGCCAATCTGGTTCGGTCAGACGATACTTGCTTCCAGTGCTGCTGGGACGGGATGTGTGTGGATTCAGAAAGACGGAAGTACGTTTAAGACATCAGAAGTCTGGTTCCGCGAAGATCTGAAAGTACCGACTGGCGACATGCTGAAGGTGAATGATAATGTTTTCGCCTGCACAGATGAAGATGGTCTACTCTGTTTCAATTACAAGACAGGTGATAAAATCTGGAGTGACAAGTCCCTGTTCGCTGAGGCATTTGAGGAAGAAGTGGACGATTCTGGTAACAAGTCCAAAAAATCACGCTCAAGAAAGACCGCGATGAATCTGGAAACGGATGTGGAACGGATTTTTGGCATGAATACAGATCTGATTCCGGAGAGTATTCAGATTACCAGTCCGATTTTAGCGCAAGACACTTCTGCGTCAGAGTCGGGTAATGGACCGCGTACTGTTGAAATCAAGAAAGCGCCGAAAACTAAGAAAAAGAAGGCGGTTCCACCGCCGGAAACTCCGAAATGTATGGGCGCGATGGCATATGCGGAAGGTCTCATTTATCTCCGCACGTCGATGGGTGAGCTGGTCCTGTTCGAGGCGTCTCCGGATGGGTTTAAGGCTCGCGGACGGATTAAACTCCCGCAGATGAAAGCCGGACTGGCTGTGACACCGGTAATTGCGAATGGATATTTGTACCTGCGTGAAGGAAGTACGATTTTCTGTTTCGACCTGCGTGATCAGTCTCGTAAAGATGGTTCCGATGGTAGTGGAAGTGGCGACGCAAGCGGAAACGATGGAAAACCGCTTCCGGGAATGCCGACTGCGCCGGGAACGAAAAAGAGAACGGCTCCGAAAGTAGGGTAAAATCAGCCTCCCCTATGCTCCCGGATATTTCATATCCCACGGATTTCACTGAAAACCAGTGATTTTAAATCTCCCACAGATTCCACAGATTTTCACAGATTTTTAATATTTATGAGTATTTAATATGTCTGTAAAATCTGTCTTTTCTGTGGGAAGAGCCGAAAAATATGAGGTTTCGGAACGCAAGAAGCATGGTGACTTAAATCATTTTCATCTCCTGAAAACGCACTCCTTTCTGTGAAAATCTGTGAGATCTGTGGGAGATTTAATGGTTTTAGTTTTTCGTAAAGATGTAAAGATGTATTGCGTCCTTTTTACATTTTATTAAAAGTTACGACTTCATTTATCAAGGAAACCGAAATGAATAAATCTTCTTTTTCTCTCGTTTTTATCGTATTCGGAACAGTTCTGACAACGATTTTCTGTCTTGACTGGCTGAACCGTGACACGCCATTTCTGCCGGAATCACTTGCGCGAACAGGTGTGACAGATATGGAATATATTAATGGTCTGAGTGAAGAAGAAAAAATTAACATTCGAATTTATGAAAATGCGAGTAAAAGCGTCGTGAACATCGACACGCGGAGTGTACGGAATAGCTTTTTCATGCAGGAAATGGTTTCTGCCGGTCAGGGAAGTGGTTCCGTTATCGACAAGAATGGACACATTCTGACCAATTTTCATGTAATTGCTGGTGCGTCGCAGGTTCAGGTTACGCTTTTTAACGGAAATGCTTATGAAGCGGAACTGGTCGGTGTTGAGCCGAATAATGACATGGCGATTTTACGGATTAAAGCGCCGGAAGATGAGCTTTTCCCCGTCACGTTTGGCGACTCTGCGCGGTTAAAAGTGGGACAGAAGGTCTACGCCATCGGAAACCCGTTCGGTCTGGAACTAACGCTCTCAACCGGTGTCATTTCGAGTTTAAATCGCTCTTTACCGAGCCAGAATGAAAACCGACTGATTAAACAGGTGATTCAGATTGACGCGGCGATAAATCCGGGGAACTCTGGTGGTCCGCTTCTCGATTCTTACGGTGAGTTAATAGGGATGAACACCGCAATTGCGAGTCGCTCCGGTGAAAGTGCGGGTGTCGGTTTCGCGATTCCAGTGAATACAATTACGCGTCTACTTCCCCAATTAATTCAAAATGGTCGGGTAATTCGTCCGAATCTCGGAATTGAGCAGGTGATGAAGACGGAAAATGGGCTGTTAATTACCCGTGTTCAGGAGAATGGACCGGCAGCGAAAGCGGGATTAAGTAGTCCGCGCGTGATTACGAAACAGCGTCGTCAGGGAGCGTATATTTACGAGTACCGTACAATGGATAAGGCTTCTGCGCAGATTATTATCGGAATTAATGACGAAAAAGTCAGCACGCCAGATGATCTGTTAACGGTAGTGGAATCGTTTAAGCCAGGTGATACCGTCACGCTTATTATCCTTCAGGACGGACATGAATTAAAAGTTCCGATTGTTTTGGAACCGGGAGAATAAACCGGAGGAGAAAACTTTTTCTGGAAAATTAGGAAACTTTTTCGAGGAAAATTTATACGGCTCGTTAATACGGGCCGTTTTTTTCTGAAAATTTTGTAACGTTCTGAAACCTTTCCGTGTGAGCGTGCAATATATATATCAGTCACACATGAAATTTAGGAAAGGGTGGTCCTTTCGGTAATCATTTCTGCAACGCGAAATGACGGTGAAGCGAAATTTTATAGTGCGTCGGGTATAGAATTTCCATTTCATAATGACGCACAGGAAACGCATGGAATCATCATTATCACTTACATTTTCTGAACGGCAGCAGCTGACTGCGCGACCGGAAGCTCCGACGGACACTGTTCTTATTCAGGCGGTGTTGGCAGGGGAGGTGACTTCTTATGAAGAACTGGTCCGGCGGTACCATGGAATGATTCTGCGTTATTTCCTGCTTTATCATCGTCATGAGGATGCGCTGGACTTGACGCAGGAAACCTTTCTTCGCGCATGGCAGGCGCTCAAGACATATAACGCGAAATGGAAATTCTCGACGTGGTTACTGGCGATTGCGCATCAGCAGAATGCGCTCTTTTTCAGGAATCAGTCGCGTCTTCTTCGTGCTCAGACTGGTTTCGGAAATGAATCACTGAGTGAAATGGTCGTGACCCAGGAACATGCTGGTTTTCAGGAGATTCTCCAGCAGGAAGAACATGAAAACCTCTGGAAAACCATCCGAAAAATCCTTCCGCAGGAACAGGCTGAGGCGCTCTGGTTTTTCTATGTGGAAGAGAAGAATCAGCAGGAAATCGCGCAGATTCTGGGACGCACGGTGGGTGGAGTCAAAACGATTCTATTTCGCGCACGCCAGGTCCTTCAAAAAACACTTAAAATGGAAATTTAACAAAATTTTAACGAAAATACAAAAACGGTAAGATGAGTGAAAACGATTTAAAATCTCGCCTTCAGAAAGACGCACGCCGACTTCTGAACGACGCGCAAAATGATGCGCAACGAACAGAAACTTCTGTAACGCGGATAATGGACGCTGTTCGTGAACAGTCCATTTTGTCGTCTTCATCGGTTATTCCGGCGGACAAAAAACGTTGTTTCTCGGTCCCGATGACGCATGTCGCGTTAACACTCGCATCAATTATGTTGGGTGTTGGAATCTGGACGTTTCAGAATAATCCGAATTTCCAACGTTCCGTTCTTGCGTGGTTCCAACCGAAAGAGAAAACTCCGATACACATAGTTCCCTCTGAAAATCCTGTTATGGTTTCTGGAAAATCGCCGACGCTTGAGACGCTCAGAACCTCTCCACTTGCACCGGTTGTGAACTCGCATATTCACTCCGTTAACGAAATTTCCACATTCCTTCTTCCGAATTGCACGCTCGTTCAGCTTTCTCCGGAAAAAACGCCAGACCGCGTCGGTTCTGTGTCCGCGATTCGTCCACAAGAGGCAATTACGGGAGTGTGGGAGGATACATCGAGTATGATGAACGCCTCTTTCGTATGGATTTTTGAAGAAGAGAAGGAATAAAAATATATCCAAAATTTTTTCATAGTACGTTTAATTACAAGAATGGAGTACCTTACATGAAACGTAGAACTGTTTTCCAGGTTTTGAACCTGTTCCTGGGATTCGCCACGTTGGGAACATCACTTTTTGCGCAGAATTTAAACCCTGTCGCGACCATCTCGGTTAAGGATATTGACACGCTGGCGGAAAATCTTCCGGCAGTCGCAAAAGCTGCTAATGATATGCAGGGCGGAATGGGAGCGGCGATTTTCCAGAGCTATGTCTCTCAGGAAAGTTTCACCGATGCTATCGACACGCAGCGTCCCGTCGGTCTTTTTCTCGTCCCACAGGAAAAGAAAGAACCGATGCCGATTCTGGTTGTACCGGTAAAAGATGTAGAAAAAGCGCTGAAACTTGTCCCACCGGGATTCGAGAAAAAAATGGTGGAAGAAAATGTCTGGACGCTTACGAACATGCCGAAAGAGGGAGATAGCCGTCCGTCGCTCGTCTGTAACGTTTACCTGAAGAAAGATGGCTGGTGTTTCGTGACTCATCAGGCGAATGATGAAGTGAAAAATTCCGATGGCGCGAAATTCATTGAAATTCTCGGAAAAGAAGCGGTCAAAAACGATTTTAGAATCGCTCTTTTCGTGAATGCAATTCCGCAGGCAGACCGCGAGCGTGCGTTTAATGAAGCGATGAATCATATCACGAAGAAACTTGACTGCAAAAAACGCTGCATGGGCGAAAAACTGTATAGTTTCTTCTCTGCTGAATTGAAAAAATTAGCAGAATCAGCTGAGAAAAATGCCTATGAAAGCCCAATTTCCTGTGTGGCTCTCGGTTACACGTGGGATAACGACGTGCAGAAACTGGTCATCACCAACGCATTCACTGGTTGCACGGAAAAACATCAGATTAAGAACCTTAGCCGTATCGTGAAGGGTGGAGAAACGAGTCTCGCCACGTTCGGTACTACGGATTCTTTCATTTCTGCGCAGGTAAACGCGAGTATTGCAGAACTGAATGACCCGATTGTTGGTCAGTTACTTGACATGCGCCGTGAGCGGATTCGTGAACACATCGAAAAACACCGTGGTAAGGAAGTTGCCGACGAAATTTGTGGTTATTTCGAAAAAAATGCATCGTTGTTCAGAAATGCATTCCTAAATCCGGAAACGGAAAAAGCTGGCGCGGTATTCGTGTCAGAAAATGCGTTGACGCTCGTGGGTGCGCATATTGTTCCGGATGGCTACGCACTTGAGAAGGAATTCCAGACCGCCATTAAATATATGGAGATCAAAAAAGCGAAAGAAGTCGAGAAACACGTTCTGAACGCGAAGCGGACGGAAGTTGGCGCGTTACACATTTATCAGGCGGAATTTGTGCCGAAAAAAGGATGTTTGAAGGATTTTGGAAACATTTTTGATGGTAAAGTACCGGGATGCATTATTTTTGCGCCGAATGCCGTATATACTGCACTGGGAACAGATGCGGTTGGTGTGTTGCAGAAGTGCATTACCAGCGACGTAAAGAAGTCGGACGCGCCGTCATTTAGTGCTCGGGTTTCGTTAGAGAAACTGGTTTGCGTGCTGAAAATGAAGGGAGAAGTGAAGCCGGAAGTTTATGAAAAGCTGGCGAAACTTAACGACGTGGATTTAACAATGCGGATTGAGTCGTTAGAAGATGGAATGCAGTTCGTGACGGAGATTCCGGCGGCATTCTTCCAGGCGATGGTTATCGGAAGAGATAATAAATAAGAAAAAGGAACGGGAAAACCGTGGAAAACGTGAGGAAAACACGGAAACCATGGAAAACGTGAGAAAACCGGGAAAACTATGGGAAACCGTAGAAAACTGGGAAAAGCAAGCGATGTAGTCGCGATTAAAAGTTTTTTGAAAGGGAGTGTAAGGGGAAATCATATCAAAAAATGTTTCCACCTTACCACCACGAAGAACACTCATGGGAGAAGCCATTTTTTGCAAAATAGGTTTCTCCCAGTTTTATTAAAGGATAAAATTACCACACCACGCCGGACGGTTCTGATGCAAGTCATTTCGTAACGCGTAACGACGGTGAGGCCAAGTTTTACGACGTGTCGGTATTAAAAATTCAAAAATTCTTAATCGTAACTACGTCGTTTACTTTTCGAGGTGTTTTTCTCTTTTATTTCCATTCTTTCGCTTTATCACCAAGCATTTCCGCAATGACTGGCTCTACACGATTTCCCCAGAGAATGTACCCCTCGCGCGACGGATGGACCAGATCCCCCATCAACTCACGCGGAATCTCACTTTTTTCGTTCAGCCACAAGTCATTAATATCCATGAACTGAACATTTTTGTAATCACGCAGAAGTTCTCGCATTTTCGCGCTAGCAGCAGCGGCTCGCGGACGGCATGCACTCTCCGGTTCTAACACGACGAAAATGTCGAGAACAAGGATTTTAATGTCGGGATACAGAGCCTGCAACTTGTCAACGCACGCCTGAATTCCGAGCGCAACATTTTCGGAACAGTTTTCCCAGTCGCCCCATAGACTGTTAATACCGATGAGTAACATCGCAGCTTTCGGCTGGATTTTATCCATTGGAGCATCGTTTAGACGCCACAAAACGTGTTGGGTCTGGTCACCACCGAACCCCATATTTACGTAGTTTCGGTCACCGTAGAAAAACGCCTGAATTTCTTTTCCTGCACCGTCCCAACCATGGGTGATTGAGTCGCCGATCAACAGGAAATCGACATTTCCCTGGGCGATTCGGGCACAATTTGCTTCGTGGCGAGCTTTCCACCACGCTTCATGCATTTTATTCGCTGGAACAAGCGTACGCGGAAGTTGCGCAACTGCTGCGTCTTGGGCACTTGCCGACGTGAGCATACTCTGCGGGAGGAATAACCCTGACGCGAGAATAAAAGCCGCTAGAAGGAGGGAGGTAGGAAGAAAACGTTTCATAATTCTTGTCCTTTTCTAAAAAATAGGTAAGGTAGGAAAAAAACAATTCCACTTAAAATTCTGGGAAGGGGAGACCTTCCGGTAGTCGTTTCCGCATCATAAAATGAGGGTAAAACGGAATTTTATTGTGTATTGAGTATAAAATCACTCACGACATCGTCGCGGTGATTAAGTTGTTATGGTATTCGTCTAAAATCGCACTCTAAATCATGGTCATTTACGACACCAATCGCCTGTAAATAGGAGTAAATCGTCGTCGTGCCGAGGAATTTCATTCCGCGCTTTTTCAGGTCAATCGTGACGCGGTCGGAAAGGTCGGAACGTGTACGTAGCTGACCATCTTGATTCACGATAATTTCATGATTGGTAAAACTCCAGATGTACGCGGAAAACGAGCCGAATTCTTCTTGAATCGCCAAAAAACAGCGCGCATTGTGACATGCCGCCTCGAGTTTCCGACGGTTACGGATGATTTTAGGATTTTCCATCAGTCGCGCAATTTCCGCCTCGTCGTACTGACTGATTTTCACATAGTCGAACTGGTCGAACGCCTCGCGAAACGCGTCACGTTTATTAAGGATAATCTCCCAGGACAATCCAGCCTGAAAACATTCCAGTAGGAGAAACTCGAACAAGACCACGTCGTCATACGTCGGTTTTCCCCACTCAAAATCGTGGTACGAAACGTATTTCTCATTCTTCAGATTCACCCAAAAACAGCGACGCACGGTGGTCTCCTATTCTAAAGTCACATTTATTCTAAAATGTTACATTACGTTTATTCTAAAAATGTTACATCAGGATACTCGCGCTCAGGTAGGTAACGATAATTCACAGCCGGAACACCAACAGTCATTCCGCCTGCAATTTTATGGTTTTCGGGAATCCCTAAAATTTTCCGAATTGCTGGCGTATTATCCGCTGCTCGAGTAAGAAAACCCGTATAAAACGTGCCAAGTCCCAGAGCGCAAGCCGCCAACGTCGCATTCTGAAGCGCGAGTTGTGCGTCCGTGTCCGCAAAACGCCCACCATCTGCTACGTGATGAACAATTAAAACTGCCGGAGCGTCAAAAAATACCACGTCACTCGACGCGCTCTCCTTCAGAACCGCCTTAAGGAATGGAAGACGTGCGTAATTCGTTCCGATTTCCGATTTCGGAAACAGTTTCGCGAGGAACCCGCACCATGGCGTGTCAAGGACCGTAATCCCACGCTGAACAAATTGAATCGTCTCTTTCTGAATCGCACGCAACAATTCCGGTTTCGTCACGACCGTCCAGTGCATCGTCCGTGAATTACACGCCGTCGGTGCCATTTCCGCTGCATGAACGATTTTCGTAAGCGTTTCGCGCGGAATCGACTCTTTTTTATAACGTCGGACTGACCGCCGAGACGAAACCAGCGCGTGAAACGCTTCCCAGTCCACCTGCTTCTCTTTTTCGACCGGTTTCAACTCCGAATATGAAAACTTTTCATGCTGAATCGCTTCCGTGGGACAGAGGCAGACACAATGCCCACACTGAATACACCCACTGACGCTAGGGACGGTAATTTTCACGCGTTCTGGAGTTTCTTCCCCGTTATCACCATCATTCTCGTTCAGATTTACCTTCTTAAATAGGTGAGCGGGACACGTATCAACGCAAATTCCGCAACCAATACAGCTCGAATTAATAAAAATGTCCGCCATGAAAAACTCCTTTATATCTCAATCTTCCGCGTAAATGTTCTGTCTTCCACACGAAATACCGCCTCCACTTCTCGGCATGTTTCGGGAATTGGCGCATAAAATGACTCTTCCTCCACGCGTCCTTTCAGCCAACCATCTTCGACATGTCGCAATTCACAGGAAAACGGCTTCTCTACTCCATTAAAACGCACACATTCAAGCGTTACAGGAGTACTCGCGAAATCGAGCATTTTCCCTTCTATCCATTCTCGATTGACGCGAATCCGTAACACACGCCCTTCCGTCGGTCGGCATGGTTCCAGCGTATCTTCCGGTGAAAGAACGCAGAGACTCACCGCTTCAGGATTTTCCGTGATTTCCCAATCACCACGCAGTTCCATAAACCGCTTTCTTACCGCGTCGCTTCCACCAAGCATACGTAGTCGGTCAAACGTCCAGCGGTCCTTCCGAACGGCGACCACTCGTTTTTTCTCCAGCGCATTCAGCCAGCCAGCCCACGTCGGTTTTTCCGCTAAAAATAACGTTTTATATCGTGTTAAATGATTCCGCCACCACCATGCTTCCCCATGTGCATCTTGGAGCGCAACCATCGGAATTTCATGACGATACCGCATAATATACGGCGTAGCCCACGCCATGTTGTGACAACCGAAATGGAACGTGCTCAGCATCGCGTATCCATCGTGAAGTAACGACTCATCCAGTAATAATCGTCCCGCAACTTCATGATCGCAGATCTGCCAGATCATCCGCTCGCCGTCCATTTTCATAGGAGCGAGTTTCTCTTCCCAGAACTGTTTCCAAGTTCCCTGCCTCCGCGACCACGGCGAAATCGACCGTTTCGGTGAAATCGGGTCATTCAGGTGCGTGAAACGTCCGATTCCAGGAACGTCCACGACAAAGCCATATTCCTCATTCGACGCAAAAAACGTTACCGGCACACCCAACTCATCCGCCTTTTTTTGAGCAACGAAAATCCACTCCGGATTACTGTTTTTTGCGCCCCAAAGATGAATTTTCAGCGTTCTCGCCAGCTCTACCGCCTCCAGAACCGACCCGCATCCCGGAGCTTCCAGCTGAACTGTCCACGCACGCAGACCCGCAAGATTCTCCGATGTTTCCGGGTTATTCTCTCGTTCATTTTCTGTCTTATTTTCCGACTTATTTTCACCACACGCTACGGTGGATAAAACGTGAATTTCCGGCTTTTCCAACTTTTTCGACTTTTCCAGCTTTTCAGGTTCCTGCGTTTCCTGAATCAGCTCCGGAAAAAGGTCAACCGCCCAAAAAGTCGCCAACGGAGACGATTTTCCTCCCACGCGGTCCGAAAACCCACCGTCCGGATTCCGTAAACGTTTCACCCAGTCACGTGCCATCAAGACGTTTTTCGGTTGCGCACCTACTAACCGTAACGCTTTTACCGCATGCCACATGTAATAAAGGTCCTGTACGTTCCCCAATTCTGGTTCCGGCGACCACGTAAATCCACCATTTTCCCGCTGACACGCCTGTAACCACGAGACAACTTCCGCATTACGCACCATTCCGAAAGTCTTTTCCGCAAGCAACCCGTAATAGGTATTTACGACATGACCATCACTTCCGTCCGTCGCCAACGTGGTGTTATACGTCCCATTTTTCCGTTGCCGAGTCTGAAAATACGGGACATACGACTCACGCAATTCCTCACACGATTCCTTTCGGATTTCCCGACAGAGAATTGGTACCGACTCTTCTGCCATGACCGGATTTCCACCCAGTTCATACGCTTTCAGGAACGCAGAACTTTCCGTGACCTTTTTTTTATTCCGAATTCCGGACCACGGCGCGTCCGTACTCTTTCCCAGCCATGTTAGCGTCTGCATCTGCTGATACGCCAGATGATACGGCGAGCTGGCGTGCGGGCGCGTCTGCTGAAACTTTCCAGAATACGGATTCCGCAAAATCGCTTCCGCCACCGCCTCCGGCTGGGGAGGGAGTTCTCTTAATAAATGATAAACCCCGACGACGGCGAATATCACTTCCGGATAGGAATCTTCCTGTTCCGGCCAGCCGTATCCGCCGTCTGGTTTCGCCAGCGACTCCAGATACGTCCGTAATCCCCGTGCCATACCCGTCCGCGACGTTTCGGTTCCTGAAACGGTATTTCCTAAAATGGTATTTCCAGTAACAACATTTCCCGCAACGGTCTTTCCTGTAACCGTAAACACCGCGGTTTTCAGAAAGTTTCGTCGGTCCATTTATCCCTCCCACGCCCGGAAAATGCCGATTTTACCGCATTCTTCATTTTTACCGACGTTTCGACGCTTGACGTTCCGCAATTAGAAGCGCCATTTCCATCGATTGCTCATAATTCAGTCGTGGGTCTACTTCCGTTTGGTAATCCTTCAGTAGGTCAGCTTCCGTCAGACCACGCGCACCACCGGTGCATTCCGTTACGTTATCACCGGTCAACTCGAAATGGATACCGCCTAGGTGGGAACCCTCACGGTCCAGAATCCGGAACGCGCTGAGTAATTCATAAAGAATATCATCGAAACTCCGCGTTTTCAGCCCATTCGCAGCAGCGTGCGTATTACCATGCATCGGGTCACAGATCCAGAGCACGTTTCTTCTTTCACGCTGAATCGTAGCAGCCAGCGGCGGTAACGCTTCATCAACTTTTCCCGCACCGAAACGGCAGATCAGGCACAGACGCCCTTTTTCATTATTCGGATTCAGGACTTTTGTCAGCTCGATTAACTCATCCGGCTGCATCGTCGGTCCGACTTTCACGCCAATCGGATTCGCGATTCCCCGGAAAAACTCGACGTGCGCCCCGTCCAGCTGGCGTGTCCGTTCCCCAATCCACGGGAAGTGGGTCGTCAGGTCGTACCAGTTCTTACGTCGCGGAACACGCCGCGTCTGTGCCATTTCATACGGAAGATGAAGACCTTCATGACTGCAGTAAAACCGCGTTTCCGCCGTATTTTCCATCTTACCAGCAACGATTTCCATAAAGTCAACCGACGTGCTAATCGACTGGAAGATATGCCGATATTCACGGGAATGCTCACTAAGATTCACGAAATCCAGTTCCCAGTATTCTGGATGGTGCATATCCGTGAAACCACCGTCAATCAGGCTCCGCATAAAGTTTAATGTCATCGCAGCGTGGGCATATCCACGGAGCATATTATGTGGATCCGGAGTACGTGCTTCTTCCGTAAATTCCGGGCTATTAATAAGTGGACCACGGTAACTCGGTAACGTTACACCATTTTGGGTCTCCATGTCTTTACTCCGCGGTTTCGCGTACTGTCCCGCAATTCGCGCGATGCGAATAATCCTTTTTCGGCTTCCATAAATGAGAATATAACTCATCAGAAGCAGGATTTTCAGCTTGCTTGTAATCGTGTTGGACGTGCATGCGTCGAAAGTCTCCGAGCAGTCGCCACCCTGTAACACAAAATAATTACCGTCCTCTGCAGCCGCCAACTCACGGCGTAACTGTTCAATTTCACCACTCGTCACGAGTGGCGGCAACTGGGAAATCGCTTTCACCGTCTCTTCAAAGGCAACGGGGTCTGGATACTCCACCCACTGCTTAATCGGCTTAGTTTTCCAAGATTCTGGAGTCCACAACTCGTGTGTCATAGTAGTTCCTCATAATTCATTTCTTTAAGTTTCCGGGTTACTTCACGGACGGATTCTTCCCGATTTTTATCAAAAACCAGTACCACCTCCGGAGTGACAATAACCGCTAAATCACTTACACCGTAACACGCGACCAATTTTTTAGGATCCGTATTACGAATCATACAATTTTCCGTGTCCACGAGTACCGGAACGGGGGAATTCGGACACGTCGCTGACGTATTTCCCGCTGAATCCTGCGAAAAAAGCCGTTCCATCGCGCGCCAAGAGCCAACATCATCCCACGAAAACGGAGCAGGAAGAACCAGAATCCGTCCGTCACGCGCCGCAGGTTCCATAACCGCGTAGTCAATCGAGATACTCTCCATTTTCGGGAATTCCGTATCTAAAACCGACGCGTAATTCTCCGTTCCCAGCGACGCACACATCTTCTCAACCGGTGCGAAAACTCCTGGCGCGTATGCTCGTAAACACTCCAGAATCGTCCGCGCTTTCCAGACGAAAATCCCAGCGTTCCAGTAAAAATTCCCCGCCTCGATATAAGTCTGCGCCGTCTGACAGTCCGGTTTCTCGCGGAACCGCATCGCCTGAAAAACGGAGAGCACAGAAATACCAGAATCCAAAATACCGGAATCCGAAACGCCAGTCTCCGCTACATTCTCAGAATTCTCAGAATTTCCCGAAAAATCCGCGTCTGCTATTTCCGTAAAATACTCACCACGCTCAATGTACCCGAAAGATTCCGCTGGATACGTAGGCGAAATACCGAGGGTGATGAGCTTTTCCGGAAAATTCTCCACAATCCGCGCGGCGGCGAGTATCGTTTTCTGAAAAGTCTCCGCCGGCTGAATCACGTGATCCGCCGGAAGTAAAGCCATCGTCGCGTCCGGGTCATGCTCCAGACACCACAACGCAGCCAGTGCGATACATCCAGCCGTATTTTTCGCGCACGGTTCTACGATAATCGCGTCTTGCGCTAATTCCGGAAGTTGCGCACGAATCGGTTTTTCCAGATTTTTCCCCGTCACCACTCCGATATTTTCCGGATTCAGCGTCGGTCGCAGTCGGTCGACGGTACACTGCAGAAAAGAACGTTCACCCTGAAGCGTCATGAGCTGTTTCGGGAAATTTTTGCGACTTTCCGGCCACAACCGCGTCCCCGATCCGCCTGCCATGATGATTGCGTAGAGCATTTTTGCGTTACCTTTCTGGAATGTAATTAATCCTTGAGTCGCCACTGATACTCGATACACTATAAAATTCCGCTTTTCTATCGTTTCACGTTGCTGGAACGACTGCCGGAAGGACCACCCTTCCCTGAATTTAAAGTGGAATTAGTATAGAATGGATATATCTATATATTATACTCCATTTTTCACATCATGCAAGCAGGGGAAGGCGGATATTTCTGTAAATTACGGCCTCGCGGTTCTAAATTGATAAGGGGATTACTAGAGCATCTCATTTTAATGTGGAACAAGACTATTCCGTCTCCTGATTTCCTTTATTTTCTTGAATCCACAAGATACTCCCGCTCGGATATAGTTCCCGAAAAGTTGTAATTTCTTGCGTTGTGTCAACGGGCGGAAGTGTCGGGTCTCGACGCTGAATCTGTGCGAATCGCGCAAGAACTGTAGTACAGAAATCATCAGTCTCCTCTGATTTCAGAATTTCCGTCACCTCCTGCGCGATGATTTTTACCCACAGCGTGACTGGCGCGCCGAACGTAAAGGGAGCGTAATGGTGACATAAATCGTAAACCAATGAGCCGGCGAGTGCAATGTTTTTTTCAGTCCGACGACTGTCTGAATCCGTAAAATCTGCGATTAAAAAGACCGACAGTGGCTGTGACATGTCCGTCCGTGTCGTGAGTAACTGCCCGTGTCTGGCGGACGCACGCCAATGAATTTTCCGTAACGCGTCTCCTTCCTGCCAGAGTCTCAGTCCGGAAAAGTCGCCGTCTGCTATTATTCGTGTCGATTCCGCGTGAGGAGGACGTTCCAGTTGGCTCCAGAACTCCGATGTATCACACCGTAGCGGAAAAATGGTAATTTCCTGCGGTCCCTCCCCCAACGGGTATAGTGTCCGTGCCCATGTAGACAGCCCGAAAGGATAACTACTAGAAATCTGTAATGCTGAAAGGTTATATTTCCCACGTCGCTGAAACTCCAACATATACGTTAAAACACGATGTGTTTCCCGTTTTTTGGGAGTAAATTCCTGTACTTTTTCCAACTTAAATAGGACCGGAACACGGAAAAAAGGAAGAATCGCCGTACATGAAAACCCATGTCGGGAACGGGAAACCAACTCAATTTCACACGGAATTTCCTCACGTGCGAAACCTGTTTTCGGTATCCCCCGAATAAAAGTAATCTTCCGGACTTGTCGCCATGCTGCGATGAAATTCCAGAAAAGAACCGCAAAAGAAATCCCTGCCAACAGTAAAAGTGGATTCGAGTGGACTGCGTTGGCTGCCGCACACATTAATATCAGCAACAAAAAAAGGACGGAGCCAGGTGAAAAAACGGTTTTCATAAACGTTAAACTTTCTGCAGTGGGGAGGATTTCCCATTTTCTTTTCGATTTCTTTCTAATTTCTTTATTTTACACGTCCCGGCCCCGCTTGTAAATCCCCCGGAATCCGTTTATAATTAATATTCTGCAATTTATTCCGATTTTCCTCCAACTTTTTCCGAATAGAGAAAATTTCCATGCTCACGCGCCTTCAACAACACATCGAATCCGTTTTTCTTGGCCAGACACAGACCATCCAGCTCTGTCTCACTGCATTTTTAACTGGAGAACATCTTCTTCTCGAGGACGTTCCCGGTGTGGGAAAAACACTCCTTGCACGAACGCTCGCACGCTGTGTAAACGCGGAGTTTCACAGAATCCAATTCACCCCAGACCTTCTTCCCGCAGAAATTACTGGAAGTTCCCTTCCTGTTCTTGCCTCTGCGTCAGTTTTGAGTGGGAAAATATCGGAAAATATAGAAATTTATGGAAATTCTGAAAATACCAGCGTTTCAGAAGAACGCCAGAAAAATCTCCCTAAAACTTGGCAGTTTCTTCCCGGTCCAATTTTCGCGAATATCGTACTAGCAGACGAAATTAACCGTGCGACGCCGAGAACTCAGAGTGCGCTTCTGGAAGCGATGGGTGAGAATTCCGTCACGACCGACGGAGTGACACGTGCACTTCCAGATCCTTTTTTCGTGATCGCGACGCAGAATCCAGTAGAGTTTGAGGGAACTTTCCCCCTTCCTGAAAGCCAGCTGGACCGATTTCTTATGCGACTTTCACTTGGATACGCGCCTCGGAAATTGGAAAGAGAGCTTCTCAGTCAGCATTTTTCACCAGAACGCATATTACAGCCAATTCTAACGCTCGATGATGTTCGAGAACTACAGGAACAGGCAAGAAATGTAATGGTTGAGGAAACGATTGTTGATTACATGATGGATCTAGCAGAAGCGACACGCCGAGACCCCGCCTGCCGGGTAGGAATCAGTACGCGTGGACTTCAGGCATTTTACCGTGCATCACAAGCATGGGCGCTCGTACAGGGACGGAATTATGTGATTCCAGATGATGTAAAATTCCTAGCCGTCCCAGTTCTTGCGCATCGAATACTTCTTAAATCATCCTATCGGCAAGAGACGCGAAAGAATGCGGAAGAGTTTATAAAAAAGATAATAGAAAGAATATTAATTCCATAAAAAACGCATAAAAAAGTAAATGACACGGTTACGATTAAAAAATTTTTGAAAAATTTTCTCTCCCACGAGCGTCACCCCGTGACGGGTAGCAAGTTCCTCCCGATAGGGTGGATACTTGCGTAAAGTGTTTAGCTCTGTGAGACGTAAACATTCGTGAGGTGGGAAACATTTTTGCAAAATTGTTTCCCCCAATAATCTCCGAAAGTACACAAAAAAAGGGAGTATGTCAAATACACCCCGCCTTGAAGGTCTTCCACAACCCAGTAAAACAGATGCACGACGGACTCCCATAAAGGAGCCGAACGCACTCTAATTCAAGTACATACAACAATACCAGAGAGGGGGAGTTTCCCCGCACTGGTATGTTTTTTTTATCGCTCAAAAACGGTAAAAAAGTGTCTAAGTTTTCGTTCCGTCAAGCGAATTGTGGGCAAAAATGCCCCTATATCTTCTTTATTATATATTAGCCTCTGGGAAAAGTCAAGATGTTCATGGCTTTTTTCCGGAAATTTTTGGAGATTTTCTCGTTTTAGTTCGGTTTATACTTGTTTTGCGGTGGGAATGTGTTATAATTAAGAAGGAATTCGTTTTGGAATGAAACAGGATATTCCACTCCCTCCTCACTGTGGACAAAAGGCTATAACGAGTAAACCAATTCCTTAAGACGGTCGCAGAAGCGTGTTTTATCGCGATGTAGGACGTGTCGTCTCTCCAGTATGGTTTTGGACGACTTTTATTCCGCCTCTCAGCTCCGTTCATACCAGAAATTGTGAAGAAACAGAATTTTTATCTGATTATGAGCGCTCAGATGCATAAGGAAAAGAAACCGTATAAGATGTACATTCACGCAGTACGAGCGTATGGATCCTATGAGAAAGAAACCAAGCAGTAAATGCCACCGCGGTTAATCTATTTTTTAGGAGGAATACCCTTTTTAAAAGAGTTTTCCTCCTCATTAATCTTTTTTCTCTAACAGTAAATCTCTCTTTATTCTCCCTTTTTCGGCCATTGCACAAGTGCCTGGGTTCCTGCGTCGGCCAGTCCTGCATCCTGAAGCTCCGAGTAAAGTCGTTCCGCGAGTTCCACGCCCGGTATCTGTAGGTTCCGTGCGTAAGCCTCGTCTAACGCAATACGCAAGTCTTTCACAAAATGTGTAATCTTAAAACCCGGTGCGAAATCGTCCCGTAAAACACGCGGTGCAAGATTCGTCAGCGACCAACTTCCTGCTGCGCCCGTTGAGACGGATTTCAGTGCGTGAGGCACGTCCAAGCCGACACACTGCGCATAGCGGAGCGCCTCACACATTCCGAGCATCGTGCCCGCAATCAGAATCTGATTCATCATTTTCGTGTGTTGCCCCATTCCGGGCCCCCCCTGATAATGAATCGTTTTTCCAAGGATTTCCCAGATGGGACAGAGCGCGTCGAATGTCTCACGATACCCACCGACCATGATAGAGAGTGTTCCATTTTTCGCACCAATATCCCCGCCAGAAACGGGAGCGTCAAGCGCCGATACGCCTTTTTTCGCTGCACATGAGGCAATTTTCTCCGCGAGCGACGGGCGACTGGTGGTCATGTCTACTATAATTTTGCGTGGGGAATTATTTTCTGTAATTTCTGTGCTGTTTTCCGTTCTACACCCCGCTAGGACGCCGTTTTCTGGGGCGAGAATAACTTGCTCTACGTCTGTCGGATATCCGACCATGGTGAAAATAATGTCTGACTGCCGAGCGACTTCCGCTGGTGTTTCCGCCCAACACGCACCACAGTCAAGTAACGAATATGCTTTCACTTGCGTACGACTGTAAACAGTACAGGAATATCCTGCCTCCATGAGCCGCCGACACATCGCCGTCCCCATAATTCCCGTGCCTATCCAACCTATTTTGGGTAAGTTCATGATTCTGTCCTTTCAGGCATTGTGGTATATTTTAACTAGATATTATACTGATTCCACTTGAAAATTTAGGAAAGGAGGTCCTTTCGGTAGTCATTTCAGTAACGCGAAATGACGGTAAAGTGAAATTTTATAGTGCATCGGGTATAAAATCTTTCACTCTTCCGGGAATCCAATTTGCCGCATCGCCTCGAATGCGCTGATTCCGACGCTGACGGAAAGGTTTAGACTCCGGATTTTGGAGCGAATCGGAATTCTCAGGCAGTGATCTGCGTATTCTTCATGGAAAAAGTCAGGAAAACCGGACGTTTCGCTTCCGTAAACGAGTACGTCGCCACGCTGAAATGCAATTTCATGATAATAATGCGTTGCTTTTTTGGTGAAGAAAAAATAACGGTCCCACTGCGGTAATTTTTCACGCAGAGCATCCCAATTTTCCACGATTTCCCAATCCAGATGCTGCCAATAATCTAGACCTGCCCGCTTCAGATTTCGGTCGGTAATCTGAAACCCCATCGGACGCACAAGCCACAGCTTCGCCCCTAACCCAACACATGTTCTCCCGACGGCACCCGTGTTATGAGGAATCTCAGGCTGAAACAAAACTATATTTAAATCGCTATTTTCCATATAATTCGCAAATTCCCACAGGACTTGAGAAAATCTTTAAAATTTTTTAAAAAAAGTTGCACAAATAAGGCCCTACTACTTGAAAGGACTCCTTGTTTCTTGTATAATCATTATACTTTTGGTAGTGATTAAAGTTTAGGATTTCGATTAAATCAACTCAATTGTTGTATTTTTCGACATTCGCCCAGATTGTCCATCTTGCTTTGCCGTTAAATACAGGAAAGGATTCAAGTATGTTTAACCGAATTGGATTGTTCGTATTGATTTGTTGTACCGCGGTCGCGTTTTCTTCGCTCTGTGTGAGCGAATCGAGTGCGGCTCCCAATCGTCGTCGTAAGGCTACAGTTAATTATACCACAAAAGCGCCCAAAATGCAAACGGGGACGCAAAAATACACAACTAATAAACCATCGATTCCCAATTCTGTGCAAGCGCTTGCCAATTCGGTATCGAAACCCAAAACGGTCACGCCAGCAGGGCGGACTTATACCTGCTCCGAATATGAATTATTTGGTGTAAATTTTTCTGATGAAATCGGAACTCTCCCGACGGCGGAACAAGAACTCCTGACGGAGTTGCAGGCGAGTTACACGCCTAATTACGCGAAATCGATCGCAGAGCGTTATCCAGAAGTGCGCCCGGAAGTGCAGACGTCTCTGGCTGAGATTGCTGAGTCGGTTCACAAGCAGAAGAATAAGACCGAAATCGGTAAAATCATTCATAAAATGCCTGTTTCGACACGTCAGCTGAGCGCGAAAGAAGTTCTGGCGATTAATCAGGAACTTGCTCCGGCTGTTGACCCGGAAGAATATCGGGCAGTTAATGAACTGAATAATTTCCGTATGCGTAGCGGACTGCGTCCCTGCGTGATGGACCTGCTTCTGTGCATGGTTTCGCGTGGCCATAGTTCCGATATGCGTCGTTACGGTTTCTTCTCGCATGTTTCTCCGGTTAGCGGAAAAAACAGTTTCACCATGCGTGCCCGACAGATGGGGGCGAATGCCAGCGCTGAAAACATTTATATGGGTTCCACGAGTGGTCGTGCTGCGAATAGCGCATGGGCGAACAGTAGCGGACATCGTGCCAACATGCTCGGCGGTTTCTCGCGCGTTGGTGTTGGTCGCAGTGGCGGGCACTTCACCCAGATGTTCGGTCACTGATGGCCAAAACATTTTGTCACCATTTCTCCTTTTTTCTATAAAATCGGCGGAATCGGCTTGACGCTTTCCTAAAAATTCGATATAATGACACGATGAAAAGAAAAATTGCTTTCATCGTGTCTTTTTTTTGTGTTGTTACGGTTCTTCTCTCTCTTTCCGGCTGTAATCGGAAAGGGCCGAGTAAAAGTTCCGCCGGGGAAAGTGTGTCTTCTACGTCGGTAAACATGTCGAAAAGCTGGTCTGGAAACGTATCAGGAAATATCTCTGGGGACTTATCAGGAAACACCTTTGGAGATGTATCTGAAAATACATCGAGAAACTTGCCTGCACCAGTAACGGTGGCGGTCGGTGAGCTTCCTACGGAGGAAGAAGCTCGAAATTTCGCACGGGAGCTGGAAACGAGCCTCAAGGATGGTGACGCATCCGTTTTCATTCGAGCGATCGACTGGAGTAATCTTACGAATCGCGTTTTGGCTGGCATCCCTGTCACGGAACAGGCGCGTTTTGACCGTCGTTACCTTCTTCAGCTCTTCTCGGAAGACGGCGGTATCGCACAGAGCGTTGCGGATAAAATCCGTCAGGGAGGAACGTATCATTTTTTACGCACACGCCCAATCGATGAACACACGCTGGCAGTCACCTTTCGGCTGGTTGACGTAGACGGTGGACTTGATTATCATGACTTATACCTTCAGCGTCGCGGAAAAAATCTCATTCAGATTCAGGAATTTTACCTGTACCATTTTGATGAAACGTTTTCCGAAACACTTCGACGCACCCTCGTCCCCGACCTTTATGCTGGCGGTCAGAGTGATTACGGAATGATGATGTCCGATGTAATTCTCCTTATTTATCGTGAAAATCAACTTCTGATTCAGGAATTTTCGCGAGCTGCGGAGGAAAAAAACGCGGTTCGGGCACTTGACCTTTTTGAGCAGCTTCCACCCGAACTTCAGGGACAAAAAACGTTCCAGTTTTGGCGACTTCAGGCTGCACAGGCGCACACGGATGCACAACAGTATGAATTTGTGCTGGCGGAGGTTCACCAGCGGTACCGTGACGAGTCATGGGCGGATTTTCTGTCGCTCGACTATTATTTCGGACGGCGTGATTTCCGTTCGGCGCTGACATGCTTAGACCGAATCGAAAAACAGGTTGGTGGAGATCCGTATTTGGCAAGTTTCCGTTGTTGGGCTCTGCTGAATCTCCAGAATTACACGGAGGCGCAGGCATGTCTGGAAAATGCGATTAAACAGGAGCCGGAATTGGCGAAAAATCCGTCTTTTATCAGTCTCCGTGAGCGTCTGAAAAACGTCTCTCCACTAAATCCGTTCCGTATAAATCTCACCAAATAAGAGAATTGTTAAATTTCCTATCTATAATATGGCAAAAATATATGGATTATGAGAATTTTTACAAAAATTAGGAAAAATAGGAGAAATTTGTAAATTCTAGCTTGACAATACGATAAATGTGTGGTATATTATAATTGTTCCAAGAGGAATAATCAGCAAATTTGGGATAGTAGTTAATCCAATTATTATTA
>JAUNAI010000016.1:26226-31410 GCA_030527705.1 Planctomycetia bacterium
AATGTCTTATATTTTATACCTTGTAGGCTTTCGCCTTATTATTATTATTATTATGTTATAACAATGGTCTAACGACTAGGGTTTCATTATGATATGATAGTAAGTATGGTAATAGAATTTTTGGGGGTATTGAGAAACATAATTCTTAAATTTGTTGTCAATCTTTATTCTGCGACCGTTGTGCGCGTACCGAAGGAGTTGGTACAGGGAGCGGAAAAAAACAAATTTTCCAACTTTAGAGTGGAGGAAACTACAATGCTGAATCGTATTTATCGTGAAGAAGCTGGCGTCCTGACGTTTGAATGGATTCTGTTGGTTACCGTTCTGGTCATTGGTATCGTTGGCGCTCTGTCCGCCGTTCGCGATGCGCTGAATACCGAACTGGGTGACGTCGCTGAAGCCATGGTCGCTCTGGACCAGTCCTACTACATCTGCTGGCCGTGGGAAGTTGCTACGCCGGATAAAGTCGTTGACGGCGCTTCCAACTCCTTCTTCAGGGATGGTGCTTTCATTTATCAGGAACGTGCCAATCACATCGACGGTGTTGATGGTGAAGGTGGTGAAGTGACTGGTGCGAAACCCTCCCAGATTGTTACTGCGAAATCCAGCGTGAATAATGAAGGTTCCAGCAACCCGAACTTCACTTACAGTGGCAACGAATGATTAAGTTTGAGTAATTCAGACTACTGCCGGAGGTTTTTACCTCCGGTTTTTTTGTGTAAATTCGGAATGTGAATTTAGATAGAATACCGATTCTACTTAATCAGCGTTTCCTGAAAGAGGCGTTCATAACAGACAGTGAAACACGCTGTTCTCCGCCCGCGTAGCGGTCCAATGTATATAGCCGGGGGTTTTTACTCCTGGAATATGGGAAACCCCTTAAAAAAACCGACCACATAGCGGTTGAATCATTCGACCGTTATGCGGTCGGTATGGGTGGGAGATTCCGTTCATCCGTGGGTTTACATCCACGGCTATTACATGACGCTCCTACGGAGCTTGGCGTTTTGGTAATGAACTCTAAACACACGGTGTAAATGATTCCCTCCGTAAAATGTCGGTTTCATGCCGTATTTTACGACACTTTCACGTTTTTCTCCTTTTCAGGTATGAAATATTCGAGCTAAAATGGGAGGCTATTCACTTAATTAGCGTTTCCTACATTAAAAAATCCCGCAAATATACGGGATTTTTTTGATTAAATTAGATCAGAATATTTTTTATATGAGCATCCTCTATAAAATCTCTTCTTCCTCATTCTCTTCTTCTTCTTCCATCATCATTCCCGCGAGTTTCTCGAATCGAGTCGGATGCTGAAGTTTACGAATCGCTTTCGCCTCAATCTGTCGGACACGCTCACGTGTCACAGCCAAGAAACGTCCCACTTCTTCTAATGTATAAAGATGCCCATTCGCCAGACCGTAACGAAGACGAATCACTTCACGCTCACGGTAACTTAAATCATAAAGCAAGTCGTTCAGTTTTTCACGAATTGCCTCACAATTAATCCGTTCCATCGGCGATTCTTCACGTTTATCCTCGATAAAATCACCGAAAACACTCTCGTCATACCGATTTACTGGCTGGTCAAGTGAAATCAGATTCCGATTCATCTGGAGGACGCTCATCGCCTCGCTCATACGGATTCCGGAAGACCGCGCCATTTCCTCGATCGTCGGTTCACGCTCAATCTGCTGGATGAGATTCTGTCGTGCTTCCCGTACTTTCCGCATCGTTCCCACTACGTGTAACGGCACACGAATCGTACGGCTCTGATTTACGATTGCTCGCGTAATCGCCTGCCGAATCCACCAAGTTGCATACGTTGAGAACTTATAACCACGTTTAAACTGGAACTTGTCCACTGCCCGCATCAGGCCAGTATTTCCTTCCTGAATCAGGTCAATAAACGACACACCACGGTTCTGATAGTTTTTGGCAATCGACACGACCAGACGCAGATTCCCAGCAGAAAGCTCACGTTTTACCTTCTCATAACGCTTCTGTAGGACTGACGCTTTTTCGATGAAACGCTGCAACATACGCGGACTCTGATGTGTCATGCGCATATAACGGTGAATTTCATTCCGCATTCTTGCCACCAAGTCAGCTGAGAATGGATCCTGGGCACAGCGTTTTTCTTCAAGATGAAGTACGGTCATCTGCTCCGAGATCGACTTTAGTGACTCGAACAGGCTTCGAACGACGGAAAGCTGAAGGTGTAGCTCGGAAAGGAGACGCACACATTTTCCACGTCGACGTACCATCTGCTTTAACGCAGTTTTTCGCGTTTTTAAGTCATGATTTCGTCCGAATGCCGTCACATACGCATTCCGATTCTGCTCATACAAAATACGTAGAGTCGCCAGATTTTCCTGAATTACCGCCATTGCGCGCACTTTTTGTGGCACGTTGGTAATGGAAACATTAATCGTCCGCTCAAGACGCCGTTTCCGTATTAAAAGTTCATCCAGAATTTTCAGAATCCCATGCTGAACATAATTCGAGGAAAGAACGTGATTACAGAATTGACGGCGATAACGCTCAATTTTACGGGCAATCCGTCCCTCATCCTGTGAGGAAAGCATCGGAAATTCACCCATCTGCGTCAGGTAAACGTAAACCGGGTCGTCATCTTTAGGCAATTCTGACGGAGAATCCACTTCCTGACACAGTTCTTCCAATTCAAATAATGACGGAAACTGTTGCTGGAAGTCGACTTCCGGCGTCACATAATCGAAACCGCGCAACGCAATTGATTCTGAATAGGAATCCAGTTGCGTGTAAAAATCATCTTTGAAGTACGGAATTTCCATCATAACACCGTGATTGGGACGTGGCTCGATTTATTGGCGCCGTGTATTCTGTAAAAACAGGTTATATTATGTATTTTACCCTTTTTATTCAGCTTCGTCAACTGTTTTTTGAAAAATTTTACCAAATTTTCCAAATTTATTGATTTTAACACTTTTTTTGAGTAAAAAAGACGTTTTTTTATATGATGCTGAACATTTCCGCCTTCCATTTTTTCCCTCCCTGGAAAGCTGTTTAAGTATATCGTAAAAAATCGTTAAAAAACTAACACCTTACCCGATGTTTCAACAAAAATCATCGTGATTATTTTTCACTAGAAAACGGTTATTCCGGATGCGGAAAACAGAAAAGATAGGTTGAGTTTTTGCCCAAAAAAACTCCCCACCATTTTGGTGAGGAGTTTTCCGGTAAGTTTCCGATTTTCGACAGTTCTACTCGACTGACGTTTCGGTTTTAATTTCTGTTTCACTTTCTACTGATGTTTCAGGAGTATTTTCCACAGTTTTCTCTGTTTTTATCGTTTCTGCCACGTTCACCATTTCTACTGACTTCTGTGTCTTTAGAATTTCATGTACCTTATCCAAAGATACTGGTTTCAGTCGATTCCACCCTTGGGTATCACGCACACCATCCTGTGAGATATAGAATTTTCGCACTCTTTTAGAGGTCTGAAATCTGAAATTCAACTCACCATACTTCTCCATTTTTTCGGAAGCGTAAACGGAGGTCGTGGAATCTAGCAGAGAGGCCATTTCCGTCGCGCTTGCCATGTTGACGGTAAACTCTTTTTTTTCCATTTTCCCCGTTTCTGGATTATTGGTCATTACCCAGCCAGAACACTCAATCGGCTTCTGTTCCATGAGACTCTGCGTCGCGACTTTTACGGAGAAAAAGACGAAAAGGCTGAAACACGTAATCAACGTGAATAAGTGTAACACCGTCGCACGCCGATGATATCGCCGTTTCGGTTTTCCTGCCGACTCCGTTGCCATTTTCGCAGGAACTCTTACCTGATTTTTAGTAGACACGGTCGATTTTGGGTTCTTTTTATTTTTCTTACTCATAAAAATTACTTTTTCTGGAATGTTATTCCTTATTCATAAATTGTTTAATTGTTGCATTTACCGCATCTGCGTTCTCCATCGGCGCGAGGTGCGCTGCGTTGGGAATTACCACGAATTCCACGTCGGGAATCCGTTCTGCAAGTTGCCGCATTGCGTCCGGCGGGGAGAGTAGGTCTTTTTCGCCGGTCAGAATGAGAACAGGAACCGAAATTTTGCCCACTTTTTCCGTAAAATCCTTCCGTCGTGCCATTCCGCGAGCTGCCGCAGCGACGCCGACAGGGTTATTATCACAGACCATTTTCGCGTAGACTGCGTACACGCCGTCCGGGTTTTCCGCGTCTCGGAGCGTTTCGGCCGTCATCAGGTTTTCCTTCATTCCGTTCGTCATGAAAGCGCAGGAACCTTTCACCTCGATTTTATCCGCCGTTTCGAGCCTTTTTGTCGCCCCTTCCGGTGTATCAGCTTTCGCGTTCGTGTCGCAGAAAATCAGCCCTTCCAGTCTCTCCGCGTGTCGGTTCCAGAACTCCAGCCCAACATATCCGCCCATAGAAAGTCCGCAATACACGCACTTTTCCACGTTCAAGTCGGTCAGAAGCTCCGCGAGGTCGTCCGCCATGTCACTCATATCCGTTATCGACTTTCCGGAGGCTGGACTTTTCCCCATTCCGCGAAAATCCGGCGCGATGACGGTAAAATCCGTCGCCAACGCTTCTACCTGCGCGTCCCACATGGTATGGTCAAAAGGGAAACCATGCCCGAACAAGATCGTTTTCGCGCCGTTTCCGTGTTTTACATAATTTAGTTTCATGTTGTTTCCTTTATTGGAAGATTTAGGGAAGTTTCGCTAAACACCAACACAATTTTCACCCTATCGGAAGAAAATCATTACCCGTAATGTCGTGACGCTCGTGGGAGAGACCATTTTTGCAAAATAGGTCTCTCCCAGACCCTCTCCCAAAAAAACTTTTAATCGCAATCTTCGATTGCTTACTTTTCTTGTATCTATTTTTATTTATATCTATTTAAATATCAAGAGTTTTTTGAGGGGGGAGTGTGAGGGGGGAACAATTTTGCAAAAATGTTCCCCGCCTCACGAATGTTTTTGTGTCTCAAGGCTAAACACACTACGCCGAATTCTACCCTATCGGGAAGAATCGGCTACCCGTAATGTCGTGACGCCCGTGGGAAGAAACATTTTTGCAAAATTGTTTTCTCCCCAGACCCTAAAACGGCTAAATTACCACATTATGTTGGGCGGTCCTTCCGCAAGTCGTTTCGCAACGCGTAACGACGGCGAAGCGAAATT
>JAUNAI010000514.1 GCA_030527705.1 Planctomycetia bacterium
ACGCAGTCCTTTCTGTGAAAATCTGTGAGTTCTGTGGGAGATTTAATAGTTTTTGTTTCCGCGTTAAAATACAATATGTTATTTTAATTTTGACTAAAAATATCGGTTTCATGCCGTATTTTACGACACTTTAAGGTTTTTTGCCTTTTTAGGTATGAAATATTCAGGTTAGGAGAAGCTCATTCACTGTAACGGGCATGTCGCCAGAACGGTATATGACGAGCCGGACCGTGCCATGTGACTCGCGAAAACGGTAACGTGGCGGATGTACGATTTTCCGAGGTCCACATTATCATACTGGGCTAGTTTCTCGCTTAAATCCGCCAGTCCCGGCGTAGCACGTCGCAGTCTGCCCAGCGTCACATGCGGGGTGAACGGCTTCAACTCACGTGGGAAACCAACTTCCTGCATGGCGAGGTCCACACGGCGAGCCAGTTCTGTGATTTCTTCCCGACCTTCATGTACGCCCACCCAGACATTTCGCGGTTTCTCGATATTCGGAAACGCTCCCGCTCCGCGAAGTCCCAGCGTAAACGACGGAAAATCCCGAACCGCCCGCTGGACACGCACGCAGATGTCATTTACTTCCTCATTTGGAATTTCGTCGAGAAACTTGAGCGTCACATGATACTTGTGGACCGGTTCCCATTTCATGTCGACGTCGAGGTCCATTAACTTTTTCGCGAAATTACCTGTCTGATTCCGCGACTTTTCGGCTATTTCCACGCCGATGAATGTACGGATTTTAAAATCCATTTCCTTCTCCCTATTTCCTCACCACAATTCGCACGACGTTTTCCCACCGAATCACGAGCGTAATCGGATTTCGTTCTTCATCGAGCGCCTCGAAAAAGCCAATTGGACTCAGTGAACGGTCTTCATAAAACTCAATCGGGTAGAACGACTTTCCGTCGGCCGTCTGAATTTCGATTTTACCGCTCTGAGCACTCCGCATCCCGTTTCCGACGAGATTCGACTTGATTCCATGTGCAGATTTCGTCGCTCCGTCCGCGTCGTCGGTAACTTCAATTTCCAATTCCATCGACGAATCTCCCGGTTCTGGTTCACTGGTCCAGAGCGTCCAGAAAAATTTCGCCATCGGGTCCATTTTGACCGCTTCCGGAATACTACGAATCGCTTCTTCCAGACCTAAATCGATTTCTCCACCTGCGCCAATTGCAAGATTCGGATAAAGAAATGCACGCTCCGTATTATCCGTCGAGACTGCGATTTTCGGCGGTTTCACTTCCGTTTTTTGCGCTTCCCCTTCTTTCGGAACTTCTTTCGTTGCTTCTTTTTCCGCTTCTGTTTCAGTTCCCGAGGTAATTTCTTTTTCCGACTCTTTCACGGTTTTCGACGGTTTTTCTTCTTCATGCGTCAGCTCTTCTTCCATTTTATGGACCGCTTCGACGGATGGAACCATAAATTTTGCGCCACATTCCGGGCAGCGTCCCTTTTTCCCCGCCTGATGAACGCCTGCAGAAAGTGCGTGACCGTTGGGACAGAGAAACTGAATCATCTCTACTTCCGCCGCC
>JAUNAI010000179.1 GCA_030527705.1 Planctomycetia bacterium
GAGCATGAACACGCACACGGTTGTGGACATTCTCACGAGCATGAACACGCACACGGTTGTGGACATCACGAACATGAGCATGGGCATGAACATGAACACGGACACCACCATCATCATCGGTCGTGGGCGGATATTCGGAAGATGATTGAAGAGAGTGATTTACCGGAGGCGGCGCGGGAGTTGTCGCTGGAAGTGTTTCAGGCGCTGGCGGAAGCGGAAGGTCGGGTACATGGAAAGCCGGTGGATGAAGTTCATTTTCATGAAGTCGGTGCCGTCGACTCAATTATCGACATCGTGGGGTGTTGCTTGGCGTATACACTACTGGTTGTGGATGGTATCTCGGTTTCACCGTTGCCGGTGGGGGAGGGGTTGGTGCACTGTGCCCACGGGGTTTATCCGTTGCCCGCCCCGGCGACGCAGGCGTTATTGGAGAAGTATCGGTTGCCGATTTCGCGGAATAATGAATGTTGTGAGATGCTCACCCCGACTGGTGCAGCGTTGTTAGCGGTCTGGAAAAAGGCGGAAATTCCCGGAAGTGCGGTGATGTGCGAGACGTTTAATTCTTTCGGTCATCGTGAAATGGAAAGTCGTCCGAATGTGTTGCGCGTGACGGTTTATGAGGACGCGCCGAAAGTGGGTGAAGCTGCATGTGAAACGGAAAATTTGCCGTGCGAGGTGGAAGAGTTAATCCAGTTGGAGACGAATTTGGACGATTCAACGGGTGAAGTTCTTGGGGCGACGATGGCGACGTTGTTTGCTCGCGGAGCGTTGGACGTCTGGTTCACGCCGTTGACGATGAAGAAACAGCGACCGGCGGTTCAGCTTGGTGTTCTGGTTCGGCCGGAAAAACGGGACGAGATTCTGAAGGTGATTTTCACGGAAACGAGCGCGTTCGGAATTCGGGAATTTTCGGTGCGGCGTTATTCTCTCGCTCGGCGTTGGGAGACGGTTCAGACGGCTTACGGTCCGATTCGGGTAAAAATTGGAACGTTAGGTACATCGGATATTCAGTTTTCGCCAGAATTTTCTGACTGCCTAAGTGCCTCGGAAACCCATTCCGTCCCCGTTTCTGTTGTTTTTCGTGCGACGTTGGTGGGAATTGAACGTGGGTAAAGAAAGTACGCTGATAACTGGGAGGCGACACGTCTTGTGTTGCTAAAGTGGCAAAAAATATTATTTTAGTCTAAAGGTATCCAAGATTCCCATCTTTTTAAGAGGGAATCTGTGGTGCCAGACGTGTTGCCTCCCAACCAACATAACTTAATCATTTGTTATTAAATTTCAGAAAATTTGAAAAAAATAGTTTAAAAAACGGAAATCTGATGAAAGCGCATGAGAGACTGAAAAAATCGTAGTGCGAGCGTAAGGAGATGGAGACGGTTTTTGGTTGGCGTGACGGCGTAGTTTTTGTATTTGCTCCATTTTGACATTGGTAGAATTTTGAGCGGAATATTTGCTCTTGACAAAAAATTTTTTTGTGGTAGAATCTAGATGTTGTGGGTTTGGTGATTGAAAATACCATATCTGGAAAACAGGGAATCCGGTGACGACGGTTTTTCGTCGAAATCCGGAACGGTCCTCGCCGCTGTAGTCGGGTGAAAGCGTTCGTTCTTTTGAGAACCATTGGTCGGACGGAAGTTTCGTGAGTTCGTTCACGAGTGAAAGTCGGACTGAGAAGGTGAACGCGGATTGCCGAGAGTCAGAAGACCTACCAGACCCCTAGGATACGAAACGTCGCGAAGGACGGCAAGCGTGTCGGTAAGTGAGTAAGTATGTAACTAAATGGAGTACATGAGTTTTTGTACGCATGAGGAGAAGGTATGATTCTGTCCGGGATTAAGATTCGTGAGGAGATTCAGAAGGGGAATATTCTAATCGAGCCGTACCGGGAGGAGCAGCTGAATCCGAATAGTTATAATCTTCGTTTGCATAGCGAGTTGCTGGTTTATACGGAACCGATGTTGGACGTGAAAAAGCCGAACGAGTATCGGATTTTGACGATTCCGGAAGAGGGACTGGTTTTAGAGCCGGGCGTGTTGTATCTTGGGCGGACGGTAGAGTTTACGCGGACGGACAAGTTTGTGCCGATGCTGGAGGGACGGTCATCGATGGGACGACTTGGGCTGTGTGTGCACGTTACGGCAGGTTTCGGGGATGTGGGGTTTGCGGGGTTTTGGACGCTGGAAATTCACGCAGTCATGCCGATACGGATTTATGCCGATATGGAGGTCTGCCAAATATATTACCACACGGTAGAAGGGGAGTACGAGAAGTATTCCAGTGGGAAATACCAGAATAATTCGGGGATTCAGCCGAGTTTATCGTGGCGGGATTTTCAGTAGTTGAGGGGAAATTTATTTTCCGTTTTGACGAGAAATCTTTCGCAGATTTCGTAGATTTTGCAGAAATTTAATTTGGTACTTGTTTGAAACGAAATAAAATCGCTTGTAAGCCAAAAAAGCCAGAGAGCGTTTAATATATTGGGGTTTTATGAGTAACACAGTTTTCAGTACGGATAATCAGACGCTTTCGGAAATTGAATTCATCGTGAAACGTGACGGTCGGCATGTGCCTTTTGTGGCGCAGAAGATTCAGAATGTGTTGGAGAAGGCGTTTCGTGCTTCGGAAGAGTCGGTGACGCTGGAGAAATTGGACGTACTGACGCGGAAGGTCGTGGATAAAATCATGTCCGCTGGGGTAACGGAACCGGAAGTGGAAGAGATTCAGGACGCGGTCGAAACCGTGCTTATGGAAGCGAATTGCGTCAAAACGGCACGAAAATATGTGCTCTATCGTGCGGAACGGACACGGATTCGGGAACGAAACACGCGACTGATGCGGACGTATGAGGATATTACGTTTAAGGACTCGAAAGAGAGCGACACGAAACGGGAAAACGCGAATGTAAACGGTGATACAGCGATGGGACTCATGCTGAAATATGGGTCGGAGGGGGCGAAACAGTTCTGTCTGACGCACATTTTGGACCCTGCGCATGCGGCAGCGCACGAGGATGGCGACATTCATATTCACGATATGGATTTTTATCCGATGACGACGACGTGTTGCCAGATTGACCTGATTCGGCTTTTTAAGAACGGTTTCGGAACGGGACACGGTGAGTTGCGGGAACCGAACGATATTCGGTCGTATGCCGCGTTGGCGTGTATCGCGATTCAGGCGAATCAGAATGACCAACACGGTGGGCAGAGTATCCCGAATTTCGATTACGCCATGGCACCGGGTGTGAAACGGACGTTCCAGAAGTTGGTGATTCAGAATCTTGAGAAGGCGGTCGCGTTGCTGTGGGACGTGGAAGGGAGAGCCGAGACGGTCCGAAAGACGGCGGAAGCGGTGTTAAAGGACGGTTTCACACTCAGCCTGGAAGAAACGGATGAGTTTTTCGCGGAGTTGGTGCGGAGACTGACGGATAAAGAAGCTGAAACGGACGCGGAAGGCAGGACGGTTTCTGAGGGGGGTGAAAAGGTTAAAAGGGGTGGTAATGTTGCGGAATTGGAAGCGATTTTGCGGAAAGGATGGACTTTTGCGGTTCCGGAATCGTTGAAGGAAGTGGAACGCTCAACATATCAGGCGATGGAAGCACTGATTCATAACCTGAATACGATGCACTCGCGGGCAGGGGCGCAGACACCGTTTTCTTCGATAAATTACGGGCTGGACACGACGCCGGAAGGACGGATGGTGACGCGGAACGTATTGCTGGCGCATGAGGCTGGACTGGGAAATAGCGAGACGCCGATTTTTCCGATTCATGTTTACCGCGTGAAGGAAGGGATTAACACCGCGCCGGGTCAGCCGAATTATGATTTGTTTAAGTTGGCGTGTCGGGTGAGCGCGAGGCGACTTTTCCCGAATTTCTCGTTTCAGGATGCGCCGTTTAATCTGAGATATTATAAGCCGGGACGACCGGAGACGGAAATTTCGTATATGGGGTGTCGTACGCGTGTGATTGGAAACGTGTACGACCCAGAAAATGAGATTTCGTATTCTCGCGGAAATCTGAGTTTTTCGTCGATTAACCTGCCGCGGATTGCGATTCGGGCGAATAAGAATATCGATTGGTTTTTCGAGGAATTACAGAGAAAAATGGAACTGGTCGTGGAACAACTTCTGGAACGGTTTACGATTCAGTGCTCGAAAAAGTGCCTGAATTTCCCGTTTCTGATGGGGCAGGGAATTTGGTTGGGGAGCGAGAAACTGAAGCCGGAAGATACGGTCGGTGAGGTGCTGAAACACGGAACGCTGTCGGTCGGATTTATCGGGCTGGCGGAGACGCTCAAGGCGCTGACGGGGTTCCATCACGGCGAGAGCGCGGAATCTCAGGAGTTGGGTCTGCGGATTGTGCGGTTTATGCGGGATTATATGGACCGACTGAGCGCAGAGAAGAAGCTGAATTTCACGCTGTTGGCGACACCGGCGGAAGGGCTTTCGGGACGGTTTCTACGTCTGGATAAGAAACGGTACGGAATTCTTCCTGGGATTACGGAACATGAGTATTACACGAACAGTTTTCATGTGCCGGTCTATTATCCGATTTCGGCTTTCGAGAAAATCCGGCTGGAGGCACCGTACCATGAGCTGACGAATGCCGGACACATTACGTATATCGAGCTGGACGGCGATTTGACGCAGAATCCAGAGGCTTTCGAGACCGTCGTGCACGCGATGCGGAAGGCGGGAATTGGCTACGGGGCGATAAATCACCCGGTGGACCGTGACCCGGTGTGTGGGTATAATGGCGTAATTCACGATGAATGCCCGAAATGCGGACGGAAAGAGGGAGACGTGCCGTTTGAGCGGATTCGGAGAATTACAGGTTACCTCGTCGGAACGCTAGACCGGTTTAATGACGCGAAACGGTCAGAAGTGGATGAACGGTTGGTTCATGAGGAAACGTCGACGCGGTGGGTGCATTGAACACACATAACTAGAAACATTCGTGAGGGAGGGAATATTTTTGCAAAATTGTTCCCCCTTCACACTCCCCCTTCAAAAAACTCTTGATATTTAAATAAATAGAAAAAAATAAGCACAAGAAAAGCAGGCGACGCAGTCGCGATTAAGAGTTTTTTGAAAGAGGGGGCTGGGGAGAAAACAATTTTGCAAAAATGTTTTCTCTCCAAGATTTTATCTCATGTGTATATATTAGTTTTTTGGGGAAACATACAAGATGAATCATTTTACAGCAGAAGAAAACGCAGAAAATAGTGGATTTTTACGTGTCGCAGGGACGATTCGTGAGTCGGTTGCGGACGGTCCGGGAATTCGGTATGTGATTTTTGTGCAGGGGTGTCCGCGTCGCTGTTCAGGATGTCATAATCCACAGACACAGTGTCTTAATGGTGGTTATCTGAAGTCAGTTGAGGAAATTCTGTCGGAAATTCGGGAAAATCCGCTTCTTTCTGGTGTCACTTTTTCTGGTGGGGAACCGTTTCTTCAGGCACGGAAACTTGTGCCGATTGCGCGCGAATGTCACGCGATGGGACTGAATATCATGACCTATACAGGCTGGACTTTTGAGGAATTACTCGACGCACACAATCCGGATTGGAACAAGTTAATTGCGGAGTCAGACGTGATTGTGGACGGTCCGTATCAAGAAGAATTGCGTAGTCTTCAGACACGTTTTCGCGGCTCGTCGAATCAGAGATTAGTGGACGTTGCTATGTCGCTACTGGAACACTCGGTACAGACGCTATAATGCTTAAGTAGACACAGATTAAGTGTATTATGGAGGTGACGCGTCTCGCGTCGCTATGATGAGCCTGAAAAAGTCGCTTCTGAGCTTAAATCGGTGATTTGGGGATACTTTTAGGCTAAAATTTCTATTTTTCGCCACTTTTTTGTCACTTCTTCGACGCGAAACGCATCGTTTCTCAATTATTCTGCGTGTATTTAATAGGTGACCGGTGAAGTTGCATCGAGACGCGTTCCCGTATTTCTCGTTAAACTGGGAGTTGTGTAGTTATGCGGTCGGGCACCGGGGATTTCAGGGCCAAGATTCGGGTCGGGGTATGGGTCAAATCGGACTGCACGCTGTTTTTGAATATGGGCAGGTGCGGGTTCTAAGGAGGGATGGCCAAACTGACGATTCTCAGAACAGCCAGCAAGGAAAAGAAGGAGGAGAATCAGGACGAGAAAATTCCACGTCCAGAATGAACGAAATGCGTTGTATTTCATTAGTTTTCCTCCTGTATCTGTGGTAAATAGGCGTCGAGAACCACCGCCTGTGTACTTTTTAAAGTGACGTTTCCTAGCGAGGCGGGGAGTATGACGGAATCCCCTTTTTGAAGTGGTTTTTCGAGGTTTTCAACTTCTAGTTCACCGGAAATCAACGTTAACACACGGCACGATTTCGCACAAGAAAGCGTATAAGTGGTGTTCCCGTTGGGGGAAAATGTAAGTCGGTCGAGGCAGAAAGCTGGGGACTCAATCAGAATTTCACGACATGCGTCCTGTTTCTGCGGCGTAATCGGCTCGGAATTCCAGTGTTCCGGCTTCAGCGTTTCAAGCGCCTGCGTAATGTGGAGTTCTCGGCGATTGCCGTTTTCATCCTCACGCTGCCAGTCATAGAGACGGAAGGTAAGGTTACTACATTGCTGGACTTCATAAAGGAAAATACCCGCGCCGAGGGAATGGACCGTGCCGGCGGGAAGGAAGTAACATTCCCCCGGTGATGGCTCACGAGCAAAAAGGATTTCTTCTAGTGCGTCATTTTCTAGTGCATCGGCAACTTCTTCACGGGTGACTGGACGCTGAAAACCGAGTGTCATGCGACTGCCAGGAACCGTGTCGAGAACGACCCACGCTTCAGCTTTCGCGGCATCTGTGAGATTTCGGTCGGCTACGTATTCTTCATTCGGGTGGACCTGAACGGAAAGCTGTTTATTCGCGTCGAGAAACTTAACCATCAGCGGAAAACGGGTAAAATTCCAGTTGGCATGTGGTCCGAGAAGGGAAACACGGTGCGTTTCGAGAACTTCCTGTAGGGAAATGCCGGCGAGTGGACCGTTTTCGATGATGCTCAGACCGGTAGGGTGGCCGGAAACGTTCCAAGATTCGGCGAAATTGGTGCCGGTAGGAAGTTTTCGGTTGAGGAGGGAAGCGATTTTCCGACCTCCCCAGATCGCGGTTTTATAAATTGGCGTGACTCGCAGCGGATATAACATGAAAATGATCCATGAACCGTGACGGAGCTGGTTGAGGCGCCGTTGCGGTGGTTGGTGCTCGTTGAGGAGCAGGGAATAAAAAAAGTTAAAAATAAGCAGATTTGGCCGGTCGGGAGGACACGGAAGTCTGCGTAAACAGGTAAACTGTGGATATTATAGCATAAGTTTCGATTTTACGCTATAGCACTTTTGGAAAAATATTTGGGATTTTTTGAGAAAAGTGTGTAGGAGACCTCTTGATTTTTTGTCGTTTATGGGTATAATGGGTGAATTCTTTTATCGGAATTGGCGTAAACAGGTTTCTTGGTTGTGTTGGAACCTGTGGAGCGTCGGTGAGTGATGATTTTAACTCATGCGGAGGTCATAATGAGCGAATCTAACGGAAAAGAAGAAGCGATTGAAGTGACTGGCATCGTTCGTGAAGCCGTCCGCGGTGCGTTTCGGGTTCAGTTGGAAAATAGTGAGCATATCGTGTTGTGCCACTTGGGTGGAAAAATGCGGAAAAATTATATCCGCGTCGTTCCGGGTGACCGGGTGACGGTGGAAGTGAGTCCGTACGATTTCACGAAAGGTCGAATCACGTACCGTGACCGTGGCTGATGTCGTAGAAAAATTTGGGGGAAATTTCTTAAAATATTTAAAATTTTTCTCAAGCGTTTTACACCCAAAAGTGTTTCCTGGCAAGAATTTTTGTCAGGAAACTTTTGGT
>JAUNAI010000180.1 GCA_030527705.1 Planctomycetia bacterium
TCTCCGCGTTCTCCGCATTTTCCGTATCTTTCGAGCTTCCAGAGTTTTCATTCTTTTTCCCTTTTTCTTTCAGCGTAAATTCTCCTGCTGTCACGCGCAGTTTCGGCAGTTCCTGAAGTGGATAAACCGCAAAATTCACCGTCTGAAACTGGTCACCCGCCGCGAATGTCGAGATTTTCGTCACACGCTCTTCTGTACCAGGACGAGATTCTGGATAAATGGCGTCCACAATCGGACGCGTAAACAGCGCGAAACCGCGAGCTTTTTCCTCCTCCGTCGGCACGAAATCGGGACGACTTTCATGATACGGAATCCGCGTCCAGCCTTCCGGCGCACGGTCACACGGCGGAAGTGGATACCGTTCCGCGTCCGTACTTTTTTCCGCTTCCGCGCTTATTCCGGGAACAAGACTAACAACGAATGACATAAAAAACCACAGAAAAACAGGTACAAAACCAACTTTCTTCATGACAGAACCTCGCAAAAATGGTGGGATTTTTCTTAATGGGAAAATTCTTATACTCAACACACAATAAAATTCAGTTTTACCGTCATTTCGCGTTACGGAAACGACTAGCGACAAGACCCTCCTTACCCTGAAATTTCATGTGTAATTAGTATAACACGCCGAGAAACGCGAAATTACGTCCGCGAAACACACCGACATGTTAGATCATTTTCATTTTACCCCATTCCCCAATTTTATACAAGGGGGTATCCAGAAAGAAAGCTAAAAATTCACATTCAAAAAATAAATCCGAAAATCACGACATTCATCTTCTCCAGATTCCGTAGACATTAAGATTTTTCTACGGAATCTGAGAATTTACAGAAAATATACGGATCCCACTTAAAATTTCCGCGAAAGGCGCCCCTTACAGTGATCGTTTCAGCAACGCTAAACGATAGTAAACGGAAATTTATAGTATGTCAGGTATAATTAAGACTCAGCACCACTCATGCGGAAATCACACACCCTTTTCGACCATCATCACGGTAAATTTTAGTTTCACCGCCATTTTTCCGTTCACAGTCACCGTTCCACTCATCTGAAACGCATTCGCATAATAATCTTCCAGCACGACCTGCATCAGAATCGCGTCACCGGGACGAACGACTTGCCGAAAACGGATGTCAGACATTTTCGCCACAACAGGCATCCGATTCGCGAACGTTTCCGGGTCAGCTCCCATTTTTTTAGAAAGAAAAACCGCGCCGGTCTGGAGCGCCGACTCACACAGAATCACCCCGGGAACCAGCGGGAAGTCCGGATAATGTCCCTGAAAAAAATCCTCATTTCCCGTAAACGTTTTTTTACAGGTAATCTGATTTTCGCCACACTCGACGATTTCATCCACAAACAAAAACGGATCGCGATGGGGAATCGCGCTGGTGACCTCTTCCCGACTCATTTTCTTTCCCGGTTATTCCTTTTTTCTACTTATATTCTAATCTTAATCTTATCTAAAATGTCTTTATACTCATTCCACGCTAAAATTCAGAGAAGAACAGTCCTTCCAAGAATCGTTTCGGTGACATGAAACGACGGTAAAACTGAATTTTATAATGTATCAGATATATAAAACATTTAATATAAAACATCTATTTACTTCAGTTTCCAGCTTAATTTCTCGATAGCGTCAATAGAAATCTGCCGGACACGCTCACGTGTAATTTTCAGACTATTTCCCACTTCCGTCAATGTGTGTTCACGTCCATCTTCCAGCCCAAAACGCAACACAAGTACCTGTAATTCACGTTCCGAGAGTTTATGAAGCTCTTCATGGATTTTTTCCAGTAAATTACGCTCCATCAGAATATCATCTGGCGACTGTTCCCGATCATCAACGATCGTGGCATCCAATCCATATCCGTCTGCGTTATCTGGACTGGGAGCAACCTTATACGCATTCAGCGCCTTCAGCGTCAATGCCATGCGCTTTTTGGGCAAGCCAATTCGACGCGCAATTTCCTCCGAATACGGCGGGCGATGCAGTTCTTCCTCTAATAGAACAGTCGCCCGACGCCATTTACTGATGATTTCCACCATATATGCCGGCAACCGAATCAGCTTGGAATTATTAATAATCGCTCGATGAATCGCCTGCTGAATCCAGTAACTCGCATACGTCGAAAAACGGGTTCCCTCACTCAAACGATAATTATTAGCAGCACGAATCAGACCGAGATTTCCTTCCTCAATCAGATCTTCCATCGCCCAGCCTCGCCCACTAAAAATACGAGCAATATTCACAACAAGTCGCAAATTCGCTTCAACCAACTGATTCCGCGCATCTTCATCCCCCGCTTCTATCCGTAAAGCAAGCTCTTTTTCTTCTTCCGCTGTCAGTAATCGGGAATCATTAATCTCACATAAGTAACGATCCATGACACTTAGCTGTCTGGAATCCAATTCAACTTCCTTGTTCTGATTTTTTGAGGGTACCATGAAGCAAATTCCTTCTTGATGAAACCGATATATTTAGCCAATCATAATAATACTCGGTCGAAATAAAGACTTTTTTCTGAAATTTTTGAAAATATCGCTTTAAAATGGTTCTGTCGGTTATAGCCCCTAATCCTATAGGATGGATTAAAAGAATTTCAAGGAAAAAGCCGTTTTTGTGGAAAAATTTTGGAAAATTTTCAAAAAAAAGCCTCTGGAAGTCTTGCATTTCTTCAAATAGGCTTTATATTAAATAGAAATGGCATTTATTTTCTATTTAATATAAAGGTCCCTCATGAAACGAACAACATTTTTATCCTGTATCGCCGTGTTGACCGCTATTTCCGCACCACTCGCACTGGAAGCACAGACTTCCAACACGGGCAAGACGGTTCCCACTCTGAATATTCCGGGCGCAGCGACTGCTCCAACGAATATGACGGCTCAACCCGTCCGCAAAAAAGCTCCGAAAGTCGTCGAAGTGGAGGTGGACGCTCCGGAAGTCGAGTCTGATGCTGAATCAGGATCTCAGAATGCTCCGAAACGCACGAAAAAGTCGGCCGTCGCCACTTTCCAGAAGGCTCAGGAAGCCTATAAGAAAGCAATTCAGGAAGTGAAAAAGCTCCAGAAACAGTATATCGCGCTGAGCACGACGGAAGAACAGAAAGAGGAAATCGGCGAGAATCTCGAAAAGTATGCGGAATACGTCTCGAAAATGTATCCGAAACTCCTTAATCTGGCGGAAAAAGCGTGGTTGGAAGCTCCTTCACGTGATCCGGAAATGTTACGGTTCATCGTAGAAGTCCTCGAAGTGCGTCTGGCGACCGAGGAATATGAGCGTGCAGAAAAAATCATTGAAGGTTTATTCTCACAGAATATTCCAGAAATTCTCCCCGACATCTACGACGTAGCGGGTGAAACGGCGTTTATGCTGAATAAATTTGAGCAGGCTGGCCGATATTTCGCGCAGGCGGAACAGAATAAAGTACTCTCGGAACGCTGTACTGCTTTCAAAAATGACTTGCCGTACTATCGGGCAGCATGGGGAAAGGAAGAAATTCTCCGTCAGCGTGAAAAGACGGAAAATAACCTTCCGCGTGTGCGACTGGAAACGACGAAAGGTCCGATTGTGCTGGAACTTTATGAAAATGAAGCGCCGAACACGGTGGCGAACTTCGTGTACCTTGTCGAAAAAGGGTTCTATGACGGGCTTTATTTCGACTCGGTCATTCCCGGTTTCTGCGCGGAATCTGGACGCTCGATGGAAAACCCTGACGGTGGTCCCGGTTACGCAATCCGCGACGAATATGATACTGCGAATGCCAGAAATCACTATCGCGGCACACTCAGTATGTCGAATTCCGGCCCTAACACCGCCGGCTCACGGTTCTTCATCAGTCTCACACCGATGCGAGAACTGGACGGAAAATTCGTCGTTTTCGGTCGCGTCATTGAAGGAATGGACATTCTCTCCGAGCTTCAGCGTATCGACCCAGCCAATCCAGACCCAATGGCGGAAATGGATCAGATTGAGCACGCCTCAGTTATCCGAAAACGTGATCATAAATACCGTCCGAAAGTCCTGAAACTCGAAACGGAAGATGATTCTGCCGACGAAGAAGACTCCAAAAAGAGCAAGAAAAAGTCTTCTTCCGCCAAGAAAAAGACCAGTAAAAGCGCCTATTAATCGTTTTTACGTCTAATATTAACCCGAAAAGGTTTCTCTCATTAAATGAGATTCTTTTTCGGGTTTTTATTTTAGATTAATCAGCCGCTGGTTTCCCCTAATTTTCATCTACGACTGGTATCATTCCTCCAGTTTATTTATAAGATTTCATAAAAAAAGGATAAGGCAATAAATCACCTTATCCTGATTCTTAAACGATAAAACGGGTTTTATTTCTTAAACCGTCTCACACTCATGATTCCCGCAACTCCTAGCACGAGTAACGCCCACGTCGTAGGTTCCGGTACTTCAGGCGTCGTCTGAATTCCCAACGTGTAGAACCCCGTCGCCAACTGACCGGAGGACAACGTAAACGAAAGAAGATTATCCGTAAACGCTTGCGCATCTAACTCACCAACACCTGAATACAGTCCGTCAGCAGTTTCACGATAAATTAACATCCATTCCGCGTCACCAACCGATGAAAGGTCAATTCCAGCATCTTCCGAGTTGAACGTCAGCATCAGGTCAAAATCTTCCACGTCCGCAAGACTCAGATTAGAAACATACCACTCTTTTCCCCATGTGGTATACTCACTGAATTTGATTCCAGCAACGTTTTCATTCAGCGTAATCGCCGTTGAACCGTCGTTATTCGAGAGTACGTAAATTTCCGTTCCAGCTGTGGGGTATGTATACTGACCGAAAATATCAAACGCATTCGCGGCAGTTTTATCATGTTTCACACCACTAATCGCCAGCCCACCTTCACCGGAATTAGACACGAGATATTCACGTCCATTTTCTGAATCGGTTTTATTAATCAGCCCGATGAGTTCCTTATTATAATCACTCGTCGTCGCCGTCGTGCCAGTGGGGAAAATGTCGAGCGTGTTCGCGATTTCCATTCCGTATTTCAGCGCATACTGTGTGTTGACGAATTTATTTTCCCAGTCGGACAGTTTACGGTTAAAAACCATCACTTCCGCGAGTTTACCGTTCAACGGACGCGGATCGTGCTTACCATTATAAAAATACGCGCCGATTACGTTATCTCCATTATACGAAACGCTTCCTGTATTCGTCGCCTGACTGAGAACGGTCTCACCGACTAAGTTACTCCCTTTCGCTTGAAACTCTTCTTTCGTATAACCGTTGTATGAGAACTCGCTATTGGAGCCAAAATTACCACCTTTTTGCCAAAAACCATTCTCCGCGCGGATACCGTTATCTCCCGCTTTTCCCCAAATACCAGCCAGATTCCCAGCAGAATCTAGGTTCGTCAGAAAGAAAACCGTCTGTGCACTAAATTTATCGGCAGACATCAGGTAATCGCCTCCACGCGAAACTGCGTCCGTCGCGCTGAAGTCAAGAGCGACAAAATCTTTGCCGTTAATCGTCAACGTGCTTAAATCCGGAGTGCTACCTTCTTCTCTACTTGTGAAAGAGACACCATTTGGGTCGTTCCAGGCAGTTACTTTCGTCACGCCGTCAACTTCCGTTGTCGTGAGGCTCGCAGCATTCTGCGCGTCCAGATGATAAACCGCTCCCATTTTTGACATGATATTTCCGACCAAGCCGTTATTTTTCGTCAGAATCGCTGCATTATTTTCTACATTTCCGTAGATTTCCCACTCACCGAGCTGGGTTCTATCATTATTATTCGTTTTTGTTACTTCAAGTTTATACCACGAGTACGCAGTATCATTATTAAAGTTAATCGTCGGATTCGTGTCGCCGAGCGAGTTCAGAACCGTTGTCTGTTGCACACTGTTCAGCACAGTAGAAGAAATCGTATCTTTCGTGAATGATGAGAAAAGAACCGTCGTGTTAGTATTGCCTGTAAAATCGTCCGTCGTATCCGAATGATAAATCGGCGTCCAGACGCTACCGTCATTAGAACCATACACCGTCCAGTTTTTCGGATTACGTGAACCCATCGAGTCATTACCGGAAGAGAGCGTAAAATGCGTCATCACGAACGCTTCTGGAAACTGGACCGTCACGTAATTAGGTTTCGCCTCCGTAGGTGAAAAAGATGCGTACCATTTATTTACACTTCCTCCAAGACTATTACCAAACAAATTGGCGGGACACTCCGTGGAACCAAAAGTATTTTCACTTGAAGTGAGCCTCTTCCACGTAGCCTCCTTATAATAATCACCCCAAGAGGAATTATAATTGCCTGGCACAGAGATGGAATCGGTTGGATTTGTTACGTCTTTCCCCATCAGACCAGAAAGAGTCGTCCCCTTACTGGTTATTTGTGCATTAGCCACGGAACACATACATAAGCACAAGCAGACGCATGTGAATACATACTTTTGCACTTTTTTCATGGTAAATCTCCTTTCGGAAGAAAACCTACTAAAATACTGTCTCATTGTTATTATGATTTCATTATAAATCAGCAATTTAAGAAGTCAAGGATTTTTTTCAAAAAAGTCACAGATTTTTCAAAATATTGAGAAAAAACTTAAAAATCCGTCAATTAACGAAAATTTGGTAGCCATTTAAAGAACCCGTAATGGAGGAATCATACGTTCCATTACGGGTTAGGACTCAAAATTTAGTGCATTTCCGCGCCAACCGTCTTAATTGCGGGACGGTAATAATGGAAATGAACATTCGGATGCTCCGCCAACAGCGACATCGGAACAGCACTATCCATAATCTTCTTGCCAACCATCCACGCGGAAAGACGCATTCCAAACGGATTATCGTGCGTCCCCGCCTGCCAGATGCTCACGCGCTCCGCCTTCCACGTTTCGTACGGACCGACGGTGCAAGCGTACTGCGGAACATTCGCAACATACCCACCGCCACTCGTCCGCGCGTTCTGCAGAATCGTAATCGGGTGCAACTCCGTCACGCGCGCCCGTTTTTCACGATATTCCGCCGGAGTGGGAGGAACATCCGCGTACGCGCCCTCTCGCCGAACCGGGTCATTAAACGCCCAGTGTTTCGTGTCGCCCTGCCCACCCTGCATCGTGAGGCAACGGATTTCCTCGAAAGAGCGCGTATAAGCCTCTAAATCGCCCGACGGGAAGTGAATATTCTCCAGCGGCATACGCAATTCTTCCCGAATTCGGTTAAAACACAACTCTGCGTCCGCCTTATAAAATGACAACGGGTGGTCCATCCCGACCGGGACACCGTCCTCGACCCACTCGTCCATTCCCCAGAAATGCGCGTGTTTCAGATTCAAATCGAGCGAGTTGACCAACCGTGCGACGAGCGGAAGTTGCTCCGTCGGACCAATCGGACCACAAATTCCGACCGGGTTATCTGCCGTCGCCATCCGCCACGCCTCAATATACTCCAGCGCCTCACAGAGGTAAAAATCCTCGAGTGTCTCGTGATAATGTACCGTAAATCCCGGCCGAGACAGCTGAAATAGCGTCTCTTCCGTCAACTTGGCGGCATCATCAATAATTTCCTGATCCAACGTGGTATAATCCCACCATTGTGGGGCGACTTTACTTAATGCGCGTACCATGCAGTTCCTTTCGTGAAAAAAAAGAGGGAAGGTAAGGAATAAATATACCCAATTTTAACCGTTTAATCGCCATTTGTCAACCGTTTCCCCACGAAAATGGTAAAAAAATAACGACTTATTGATAATTTCTGCCTGAAACCTATTTACTTTTTATAAAAATGGTGTAAAATAGAAGAGAATCAGTCTGAAGTCAGACATATCTGAATATTAAGTATTTATAAAGGAACCAAATATGACATGGTTTGCCGCGGAAGGACATTTGTCCCG
>JAUNAI010000181.1 GCA_030527705.1 Planctomycetia bacterium
GTCTCTATTGCGTCATTTCAAGCATGGGTATTGTTTCGCGATTTCCGCAAGTTATATCTACTAACACAAAGGAGACCCCTTATGAAAGTCGGAAGTGTTTTTATGCGCTACGCACTTGCCGTACTATTGTTGTTTATTGCCCGAATCACATGGGCAGAGACCATTGTCGGAACCGTCGAACGTGTGAAGGACGGAGACACGCTCGTATTGCGAGTGGGAGAAGAATCCCTCACAATTCGCTTTTCAGCCATCGACACGCCGGAAATGGAATAGCCTTATGGAGCGGAAGCGAAAGAGTTTCTCATCGAGATGGTACAAGGCGAAACGATTCAAGTTAAAGTGGACAAAATCGACCAGTATGGACGCACGGTAGGTCGCATTTGGCAAGACGACTTGGACATCGAAGAGGCGATGCTGTACGCTGGAATGGCATGGCACTACAAAAAATACAACCAAGAGCCGAAACTTGACCGAGCGGAATCACGCGCCCGGTCGCTTCGGAAAGGACTATGGTCTGGAACCCCCATTGCTCCGTGGAATTGGAGGCATGGAGCACGTTAGTTTTTGATAACCAATTTCATTTTGGCAAAAATCCAAGCAAGCAATATTGGGGGATTTTTGCCGCTTTTTTTTCTAGAAATATGCAGTCCCCCTTGATACGGAACAAAATTTACAATATAATTATCAGCGGATTGTATGCACAAAATCACCCACTCAGGAGGTATCGAATGTGGCGCGCTTCATCGGATGGCGCATTGTTGGCAACGGTTGTTGATACGTTGCTAGATGATTATGAATGTTTTCCAGAAGAGTTGAGGGGCGGGTACGCCGCCTTTGACCGATTGACGTTTCCGCAGAAAATCGCGACGATTCATGAAACCATTTTCGCCATGCTCTGTGAGGATGTGCCGAAACCAAAACTGTACGCTTATAATGAAGCGTTCGTCGCTGGGCTTTTCGAGATACTTCGGGGCGAATTGGATTACGAAATTGATTTGAACAAAGGGGACGGCGAGGTACATAACCAACGTTTCCGAAAACTTCTCCTCATGACCATCGACGAGCGGGAAATTGACCTTGAGGAATTGGAAATTGCGCAACTTTCGCCAGATTGTGACGACTACGACACGTGGTACATGTTGGTCGAAATTCTTGAAGATTTGGTAGTTTGGGATTTCGACTTTACCGACCTTGACGAAATGCTTGACATGCCCCCCACAGCGACGCGATGCAGTTGAAGATGTTGTGAGGTTCGGCAAGGATTACTTCACCGCCTTCCCGGACGCCCCCTCGGATAAAGAAACGAAAAAATTGTTGAAGGAAGTCCATGATTTTTTGGACAAATATTTGAAATAATCATGCTTATACTCGATTCCTCCCCTTGACATGGATTCTAAAATAGTTACAATAAATCATGTTTAACATTAAAATTTGCGTTTAACATCAGTGAGGTTAAATTGAAAAATTTATGTTAGAGAAGAATTGTGAAGAGTATATTTATCGATTATTAGGTGTGCGGATTCGTCCCATTCGATGGACGAAAAATAGAATGTTACCGCGTTTCTTGAATGAAATGTACGGTATCAAGACAACGGAATTTCTAAATACGAGGTTAATTTTAGCTTTCGTTAAAAACCAAGAAGTCTCCATTGTCGTTATGAAAAAACACGCGCGTCTGATTCAACAACTAGAAGACGCTCCAGTCATGTTTGTGTTCGAGAGTCTGACAAGGTATCAATATGAATCCCTTCTGACAGCCAACATTCCGTTCGTTATTCCCGGAAAACAGTTGTACATGCCTCAACTTGGAATGTATTTATTGGACAAGTTTTCCACTCGCCCAAAGGTAGAGAAACTGCAACCAACTGCGCAGTTATTGTTGTTTTACTACCTATATCAGCGGAAGAGCGAATTGTTCGCGAATGAAGCAATCCATGCGCTTGGCGTCTCGCCGATGACCATTAGCCGAGCGGTAAAACAGTTGGTGGCGACGGGGTTGTTTACTGTTCAGAAAAAAGGAAGCCGAATTACGATTACAGGAAATAGGCGTCGGAAGGAGTTATTTGACGAAATTCTCCCTCGATTAGTCTCTCCGATACGCAAAACAATTTACATCGACAAAAAAGAAACCTTGCGAACTTTTGTATTGCAGGTGAATCCGCATTGGCGAAAAAAAGCAACCTAAGCGCACCGTCGGTAGGTTGTTACGCTACTGAACGGAGACCTAATATTGAAGCCGAGATGGAGCTGACAAATTCGGAGAAACAGGTAAAACTTGAATTGTGGCGGTATAATCCGTGCGTATTAGGACGCGATAACTGTGTGGATGCATTGTCGTTGGCATTGACCTTACGTCACGAAGACGACGCTCGTCTTGAAGAAGCGGTTGAAGAAATGTTGGCAGAGATTTGGAAGGAATGATGAACGAAAAAGTACAAAATTTTCGAGATTGGTTTGCAGACTATACGAGCAACTATGTGGTTATCGGCGGTACTGCTTGCAGTGTATTAGGCGATGATTTGGGTTTCTCATTCAGAAGTACCAAAGACATAGACCTGGTACTTGTAAATGACCAGCTCAGTGACGCCTTTAGTGAACGCTTTTGGAAATACATTGACGAAGCGGGTTACTCATACCGAGCATGTTCGAATGGTTTGCCAAAACTATATCGGTTTCAGAAACCTCTGAATTCTGGCAAGTTTCCTACGGATTCTAAAGACGTAAAAAAGCACAGAAGAGACGTACTGGAGTTGTGTGATACATTGCCGTCAGAGGCGGTATTTAGGATTGAAGAAAGCGTATTGAATGATGTTTTGCAATTCACAAGTAATATGGATTTAGAGGCGACATTTACGCCGGACGCGAAACAAAAATCTCGTCTGGATAAAGTGGTATCTATTTTGTAGAAAGCGTTTATTCAGGACATTCATTAAGATAAAATTTTGCAGAAGGTACTCAATTTTAGGTAAATTGCGGATTATTAAGGTCAAAATTTGCCGCCCCCCCAAATACCCCCCTGCATTACAGAAAGTCCCTTTTTTACGATATTTGCATTACCACCTAGAGGTAAATAGCTTGTTTGTGAGTAAAGCATTGAGTGATGAGCATTCGGGAGATAAACGTTTAATCAATTGTTTTTATTTGCCAATTTCGTTATAATTTTCGTGCGCGTGTATTTTACTTGGATTTTACGCGCCAATTTCACACCTTACCTACAGGAAATGAATTATGAGTTACAATTTTCAGAGAATTTTTCATACGTCGCGTACCCTCCTTATCGCGTTGACGGTTTTGTGTGCATTTTCAATTTTCGTACATGCTGATGGGACGAAAACGGCAGAAGAATTAGCCGCTGGGATGCCGAAATCTGGTGTGTGCGCTCATCGGGGTGATAATGCCTGTTTCCCGGAAAATACCGTCCCTGCCTTCATCGCAGCTGTCGAAAAAGGGGCACAGATGATCGAATTCGACGTGAAACCGTGCAAGACGGGCGAGCTGATTATCATGCACGACGCGACGGTTGACCGCACGACGAACGGAACCGGCGCTGTCGCCGACCTGACTTTCGACGAAATCCGTGCGTTGGACGCAGGAATCAAAAAAGACGCGAAATTTGCCGGCACGAAAGTTCCGACCTTCGAGGAGGCGCTTGCGTGCATCCCGAAAGAGGGCGTGTGGATTAATATTCACTGCGGAGGCAAAATCGAGGAAATCGCACAGATTGTGAAGCGTGAGGGAAGATTGCATCAGGCATTCATTTCCACGTCGCTTTCTGGAATCGCTCGTGCACGCGCCGTCGTTCCGGAAATTCTTGCGTGCAACATGAGCCGGACGGGGAACTGGAAAGACCCATGGACCGCTGAGCAAAACCTGAAATACGCGACGCAGACCATCGAGAATAAGTGTCAGTTCCTCCAGCTTGTTCCTGTCTGTACCGCGTGCGAAGCGAAATTGCTCCACGATAATGGCGTGATGATTAACTACACCATCTGTAACAATCCGAATAAATTGGAAGAAGTCCTGAAAATGGGCGTGGATTTCCCGCTTACGGATAATCTGGACGCGATTTTGAAAAAACGCGCGGAGCTTCTGGGAGAAACAGAAAAATAAAGTAAAAAACATAAAAAGCAAGCATTCGTAGAACGCGATTAAAAGGTTTTTTGTTTTTTTAATCCCAACGCGATCTGAAATTTCGCTTCATCGTTGTTACGCATTGCGAAACGACTTGCGACAGGACCGCCCCCCCGATTCGGCAATTTAACCGTTTTAGTGGGGCTGGGAGAGACCTATTTTGCAAAAATGGTCTCTCCCACGAGCGCAACGACATTACGGGTAGCCGATTTCTCCCGACAGGGTGAAATTCGGCGTAGTGTGTTTAGCCTTGAGAGACCAAAACATTCGTAAGGGAGGGAACATTTTTTTGCAAAATAGTTCCCCCTCAAAAAATTCTTGATATTTAAATAAAACATTTTAATCGCAATCTTTGATTGCTTGCATTCATATATCCATATATGATTTTCCTAAATTTGAGGAAACCAAAATGAGTTCAGACAATATTCACTACCTCGTTATTGATACCGAGACCGTAACGGATGAGAATTTAGTGGCTCGTCAGCGTTTTCCGGAGCTTCTAGAGGAGGGGATGTCGCCGACGGAAATCGTGCAGAAGTGGAAAGATGACCTAAAAGCGGACGGCGGACGGGATTTTATTCCGTACACATATCAGGTGCCGACGGCAATCGCGCTGGGAAAAGTGTCGGAAACATACGAACTTCTTGACATTGCGGCTCTCAGTGAGGTTTCCATCCCTGCGTCGCAGATTGTGGAGCGTTTCTGGCGTGGCTGGGAACGATACGGACGACCGACTTTTGTGACTTTTAACGGACGAAGTTTCGACATGCCAATTCTGGAACTGTCGGCGTTCCGTTACGGTCTTTCCCTGCCGGGGTGGTTTTCGCCGGTGGCGCGGAATTACGACCAACCGCGCAGCCGATACAATCAGTCATCGCATATCGATTTAATGGATATTCTCACGAATTTTGGCGCGACGCGCTTTCCCGGTGGTCTGAATCTGGCAGCAAATCTCATCGGAAAACCAGGGAAAATGGAAGTAAATGGTGAAAAAATTGCAGAACTTCATGCGGCGGGCGAGTTTCAGACCATCGAGGATTACTGTCGATGCGACGTGCTGGATACCTATTTCGTTTTTCTTCGCACACGCGTAATGATGGGTTATTTAACACTCGCGGACGAGCAGAAACTGGTTGAATCAACAAGAAAATGGCTTGAAAAAGAGGCGGAAAATCGAACAGCATATCAGATTTATCTGAAACACTGGGGAAACTGGGATAATCCATGGAGAAAACCAGATAAAGTTAAACATGAGCCAGAAAAATCGAAAAGCCAGAAAACGTCACGCAAGAAAAATCCATGAGTTCCGTACCAGAATCAGAAAAAAAAGAAGGAGCACGTGCTGAGTCTCGCACATTTCAGTATGGGCTCATACGAGTTTTTTTATCGATGTTACTTTTTTCGTATATATTATATTATATATCGAAAAATTTCACACAAACATCAAATGTTATAGAGTCGAATAAAATGGCCTATGTAACAGGGAATTCGATGCTTCCTTCTCTACATGGTGGAACAGTTTATGAAACGTGTTTTAAATGTGGTTTTCACGGACCACGTGTAACTTCTGGTACCTCCATATGTACGAATTGCGGGTGGATGACACACAGGAAAGAAAGGGAGACAAAAAAGTACTGTACAGAAAGCAGAAAAGAAATCATACAGGATGAATTGTTACCAATTGTGCCACAAGAAAAATATGCGATTGATGATATCATCGTCCTCACGCCGAGTCCTGAAGTGGGAACGGTCATAAAACGCGTAGCAGGTTTACCTGGCGACATGCTGGAGGTCCGCGACGGAGCACTTTACAGGAACGGAGAACGTCCCATGCGTTCCCTAGAAATGTGGCGTAAAATAAGAATACCTGTTTATTTAGATGATTTTCGCCCCGGAAATATTTCTCGTTGGGTAAAAATTTTTGATAATAAAAAAAGAAGTAGCTCCGAAAATCACTTAAGTACAGTTATCCCGATAAAAAATGGTTGGCGATTCGATGCAAAAAATCCGGAAGGAATAATGTACGCACATAAAACAGGACGATTTATCATGACTGAGACGGGCGAAACCGTATGTAAAATGTTTCCCGGTCCGATTACTAATTTCCGAGCAGAAAATGGGACTGAGTACCGAGCGGATTCACTATTTCCGATTAAGGAGTTACAGTGTACATTTAACATAAAATTTTCAACTAACTCGGCATTTTGCGCAGTTTCCCTCCCCACCCAGAACGGAGAGTTTTTATTCCTATTATTACCGAAAATGAGTGGAAATCCAGCGGAAATGTTACGTCAGATTGTCGCACGTAGAGAAATTCAGGTACTGATGGACGGTGAGTTCTTCGGAGGAATTTATCCAATTTCCGTTTCCACATCGAAAATTAAGGAAATGTCAGAAACACCAGAAATAACGGTCTCAACGCTCGACGGAATTCCGCGCGTAGCCTGTGATGGCATAGAAATTTCGGCCGTGGAAATTTTTGACCTAAATCCGTTCTGTAGCGAAAAAAAGTTGCCATTAAAAATGGAACTAAAAACGGAATCAGAAATGGAGGCAGAAACCTTTTCTGAAACCGTCCCGAATTTCAAGTATCTTTCTACCGCGAGGGTATGGTGTTGGGGTGATTTGGTCGAAATTTACCATTTATCCCTCTTTCGCGGGGAATATTGGGGAAATTTTTTAACTAATTTTCACTATTTTTCCCAAAATACGAAAAAAACATTTGCAATTAATTGTAAATCGTGTTACTATGTAATAGGTGATAATTTTTTTGTAAGTCAGGATAGTCGGCAATTGGGCACAATTTCTCCGGAAAAGATACACGGGAAAGTGATTCTTCCGGAAACGCCCACCCGCAATTTTTGCCGTTAATTCCATTTAAGGCACCATGTTCACCGGACAGAGGACCACTGTGAAGCGATTAGCCGTCATTATTTCATATTATACGACTCCCAATCAGCTGGAAGATTCACTTCTTTCACTTTTGGAGAATCGGCCGGATTCCTGCGATATTTTTGTTATGCAGTGTAAACCGTACGAGAATCCTTACGATCTGGATAATGAAGAAGTACATTTTCTTGTAGCACCGGAAGTGATGAACGAGGAAAATCCGTGTCTGTGGGAGTCACTGCGGAAGGCTCTTGCGGCATGTAACGCGGAATATGTCTGTCTGTTACCGGCAGGAGTGCATTTTCAGTCGTGCTGGGTGGCTGCGTTGGATATTTTGGACCGACACGATGATTTAGGGGGATTTTTTCTGGACGAAAATCTGGATAATGGGGGATTTTTCCGAAAAACTACGTTGGAGCAGTATGTCCAGACGGCAGCGAAGCCGAGTGAAAATGGGGAGAATATGCCAGGAAATACGGACGCGGACTGTCTTTACTCCCTCGTATCACTGATTCAGGAAGATGGCTGGACATGTGGTCTCGCAGAATTTGAAGAGAAAGAAAATCAGGAAATTATCACGGAAAAAGTAACTGAAAGAATCACTGAAAAAAAATCAGAAAATGTTGGTAATATTCCTGTAACGGTAACGGGATGCATTGCTGGGAGCATCGCAGGTTACGCAACTGGAACCGTTATAGGAAATGCCACAGGCGTGACTACGGAAAATATCACCAACGCGATCATAGGAAGTGTTACAGAAAATTTCACCGACGCGGTCACGGGAAGTGTCACGGAAAGCAT
>JAUNAI010000182.1:0-5714 GCA_030527705.1 Planctomycetia bacterium
ATTCTGGGATTAAGACGGATTCTGGATCGATTCTGGAAGGAATCATTGAGCGCGTTGAGCCCCGTCATGGCTGTCTGAGTCGAACCAGTTGGAAACGCCAGCATGTTATCGTCGCGAATGTAGATCAGCTTCTCATCGTTACGAGCCTTGCGGAACCGACGATAAAATGGAACCTGATTGACCGGATGCTTATCATGGCGGAAAAAGCACAGATACGTCCGATTATCTGTGTGAATAAAGTCGATCTGGATGACCCGACGCGTTTCGTTCCGGATTTCGGTGTTTATGGAAGAATGGGGTATGAAGTGATTCTCGTTAGTGCGCGGACAGGGGAAGGTGTGGCACGTCTGCGCGAGCGCGTCCAACGGAGGAACCTCCGTAGTGTCGTAGCCGGTCAGAGTGGCGTGGGAAAATCTTCCCTTCTGAATGCGATTGAAGAGGGACTTGCGCTACGTACTTCACATGTCAGCGAGATGAACCAGAAAGGACGTCATACCACGACGGCAGCGGAACTTATCCGACTCTCATCAGGTGGTTACGTCGTAGACACGCCGGGAATCCGGTCTTTCGATCTCTGGGACGTGACGCAGGAAGAAGTCTGTGGATTTTACCGCGACATTGCGCCGTATACCTCTTTATGTAAATTCCAAGACTGTACCCACACACATGAAACTTCCTGTGCCGTCCGTTCTGCCGTTCAAGATGGGTTAATCGATGTACGCCGATTCGAGACGATGCTTCAGATCCGTGATTCGAGGAATCTACCGGAAGACTGGGAATAATTGGGGAGGGGCATGCCTGTAAAAGAGACGGGGCCAGTATGTTTTACCGTACCCTACTTTCTCATGAAGACCTACATTCTACGGATTTCACAGAAGGAGTGTGAAAAACTGTGGTGTGAGATCTATCATAAAACTTACCGATTCTTTATTCATGAACATTTAAGAGCTGTCTTTTGATCTGGAAGTGTCGGAAAATACAGGGAGCTAAAACACAGAAAAATGGCGTTTAAAATCCCTTCATTTCCCAAAAACTCACTCATTTCTGTGAAAATCTGTGAGATATACGGGAACTGTGAGAGATTTATACTCGATACATTATAAAATTCCGCTTCTCCTTCATTTAGCGATGCTGAAATGACTGCCGAAAGGACTACCCTTTCCTAGAATTTTCAAGTGGAATCGGTATAATCTTCTAGTTTCTGCGTTAAATACTCTAAATATTATTTTAACATTTTACTGTATGTAATAGTTTCCTTCCGTATTTTCCGACACTTTAACGTTATCTCCTTTTCAGGTATAAAATCTTTAGATTCGGGGAGGTTCGGTTATTTTCCGAAATTTACTGTCACATTCTTACCGATGATATAAGTAATTCCGTCCGAGAACACCATCCGACTAATTCCGCCCTGAACGTCTACTTTTTCACCGAGATAATTAAATGACTCAGTCACTTTTCCGGAAATTTTCACCTTTTTCGTTACCGTTCCCGTCGGTGCCCAAATCGCCCATCCGTTCTGACCGTCGGGACGTTTCCACGCAAGAACGACGAGGTTATCTTTCGCGTAATCTTCTGAAAGTTTCACATTCACCGATCCGGCAGGACGTGCGGTGGTGAGGGCTTTATATGCGTTATAACCCGATTTCGGCGTTAAGTCGGAGTGCATGAGGCCGAAATGGTGTTCCGGGTCCACATCATCGCGCTCGACTGCCTGAAATTCGTAGCTGAAGTAGCGGTCGACGCCATTCGCCAGCGCCAGAAGAATCGCCTGACTGAGGTAAATTCCCTGATTTTCTTCCATGCACCGATTCGTGTTACCGAGCGTATCACCCATGACGGCACTCACGATGATGTTACCTTTCCAGTCGCTGTTAAAACGGTAAATGCACGCGCACGGAGCGTTAAACGACTCCCCTTTCTTCTCACCGTCCATCCACGTCGCTGAGACCGGGAGGAGAATTGGTTCCATTACGTCGCCCGGTTTCAGTTTAGAATCCGTGAAAAAACGTGTTCCGTCCAGCTGGTCTGCCGGATAACTCTTCATCATTTCAGCCGCTACGCCCTCATTCATTCCGGGAGCCAGCGTAATTTTCGTTGTTTCTGGCGTTCCTTTTTCTGTCCACCACGCAATCCACGAGACACGGAAATCATGCGCGAGATTCCCCGCGTAGGGATTCTGTTTCGGACGGCTCCACACGCCATTTTCGTCGCAGATGTTATGATAATAGAACGGTACGCCACCAATCAGAACCAGCGTCCCGCCGTTTTTCACGTAATTCTGAAGGTCTACACTACAGGAAGTCGGGAAATCTTCTCCTGGCGGCATCACAAGAACCGGTGTAGTTTTCGGGTCCAGTTTTTTCAGGTCAGCCATTTTCAGGACGCTCATTTCTGTTCCTTCCGGGAGCATCTGTGACCAGATTCTCTCGCTCAGACCGTTGGCCGGAGTGTAAGCGTAATCGACGATTACGCCAATTTTTCCCGGTACGCCATCCGGATACACTTTCGCGAGCGATCCGGAAATCATACATTTCGCGTTCCGTCCCAGAACTGGTGGCGTCGCCCAGCCCATCTCTGTAATCCAGAGCGGTTTATCTTCCCCGCAGTATTTTACCGTCAGGTCATGAAATGCCTGAATATCTTCCTTAAATGTAATAATCGCCGACTGAGAAACTAGTCCACCGCGGTACGGGTGGATATTAATCACATCAAAATACTTCCCGCACCCCGCTTGGAGGGACTTTTCATAAAAGTCGCGTGGTACGCCCGCTAGACCGCCATAAACGACCTGTAAATCCGGGTCAATTTCCTTAATTGTCGTGTACGTCTTCTTCAGAAACTCTGCGTACGCCACCGGATCTGGTGTGTCATGCCAGAAACCTTTTAGATTCTGCTCGTTCCAGACTTCCCAGTAACGGATTTTGTCCTTAAAATGCGTCACCGTCCGACGCACGTACTCCAACCACGCTTCCGGGTGTTTATACGCTGGATCCGCCCATGACGTGTGGTAATCGAGAATCGGCAGAATCTGCATTCTCTGTTCTTCCGCATTCTTCATAACCTTATCGAGATGCTCGAAATTCCACGTTCCCTGCGTCCGCTCGATTCCCGACCACGAGAAGTCCGCGCGTGCCCAGTCGATTCCGGCTTTCTTCATCATTACCATATTTTGGGGCATCGCGTCATGCTCCTGCCCCCCAGCGAGATGGGAACAGGTTCCGTATGGACTGTTCATCACGTCTGTGTTTTTAACGGAATTTTCCGCTGCGCCAAGAGAGGCTGAAAGTCCACACGCCAGCAGAAACGCCGACGCGGAAACCGTCGCGATACTGAATAATTTTATTCTTTTAGACATTTATTTCTCCTTTATGCTGAAAACCTCCCTATTTATTAGGTGAGATTATACTTACATTTACCGTCTTAATCCGGCTTTCTCATAATCGAAAACCTTAAATCCGACCTTTTCTGCCGGAGAACCGGGTTTCAGGTGGAAATCATTCTTGTCTGGGTCCACGAACATCGGGTCTGCCACCAGTCCACCGACGTCTTTTCCCTCGGCAACCCACTGGTCATGTGTTTTTCCCTTAAATTCGACTTCTCCACCGTCTTTCCACCAGAGATTCGACTGAATATCCGCCTTCACCTTATCCACGTTATAACCGACAGAAGTACCGTCCTTCCAGTAAATGATATTATTCTCGAAAATGAAACTCCGGTGCTCTTCTACCCGTGTCGCCGCCATCTGGTGCGGAACCGCGTCGCGCATTGGGTTCGGCTTGTTTCGCGCCAGAATATTATTCCGAATCACATTATCCTTTCCATAATGCTGATGAAAAGACCCGTCCATCGTGTCGTAAACGAGGTTGTTTTCCATCGTGATTCCTTCCGAGCCTTCATCCGTATAAAGTCCCCAACCACCGTAACCGTAAGACTCGACGTTATAAATCACGTTATTACAGACACGTGTTCCCGTCTGCGTTCCGAGCGTATACACACCGCCCATGTCCGCGAGAGCGCCCTGACCGATGTCGTGAATCCGGTTAAACTCAATTCGATTCCGGAACGAAACCCCTGCGTAACCCCAGTGCCAACCGACCGAAACACCCGTGTAGAAAAAGTCCGCAATTTCGTTGTGCGTCAATTCATTTTCGACCGTATTATTCCCAATCCAGACACCGACCGCCGACGCATGGAAACGCCCGCCGTTACTGATGATATTATTATCAATCACGTTTTTCTCCGCGCACCGAATATTCTCTGCCGGAACCCAAGAATGACCGCCACCGATACGGATTCCGCCCGCACCCAAGTCGTAAAGTTTCCCATCACGGAAAGAGCATTCCGCCGCGTTACGGAACCAGAGACCGTACTCACCAATATGCGAAAATTCACATTTTTTGAAACCAATTCTTAAACCTTCATCGACCATAACGACGGTTTTCGTGTAAAACGCCGCCTGAGCTGGCTCGAATTGCGACGGTCCCGGTTTATCTAAATCGCCCGTTACCGACACGTCAATCTGTGCATTCTCCATCACATTTTTCTGGCGTGGCGTGTCCGAGTAAGAGAACGTCAGATTCTCGAAGCGGATATCCGTCACCTGTTCATTCTGCGACTTTCCGAGCACGAGCAGGAACTGTACCAGTCCTGGACGCGGAACACAAAAACGTGTATTTTCCAACGTTTCCCCGTCCATCGGGCGGTAATAAACCTTCTTCGCGTTTCCATCGTAGAACCACTCGCCCGGCGTGTCAAACGCGGTACGTACATTCTCGAAATAGTACAGAGAACTGTCGCGCCACGGATTCCAGAACTTCATGTTTCCGCCTTTCGCCTCGACGGTATTCGTTTCCGCGTCGAAACCGAGCAGGATACGCCGCGTGGTATCCCAGTTATGATGAATAATCATCTGTCCCCATTTCAGCTCTTCCACCGGCACCGACTTCAGGAAGTCCAACTCACCCGGTTTCCCCGTCGCCCACTGTTTCGTCCGTGGAACCTCCGATTTTCGGTCTCTCCCCATCGGAAACTCTTCCTTGACCGCCGCCATTTTCAGGAAACCGTCATTCGGATACCGTGACCGCGTCGCACGCCGACCGTTGACCCACATCTGCTCAAAATAGAGCGTATTTCCCTCATAATCCGGGAGCGTCGCCGACCATGTTCCGTCCGCTTCCGCTTTCCAGCCGGTAATATCCAGACCGCCGGTAAGAATCACTTTTCCCGCTTCCACCCCCTGATACAGAATCGGACATTCTTTCGTCCCTGAATCCGCCGGCGTAAACTCAATCGGCTTTTTCAGCGAATATTCCCCCTCTGCGAGCGTCACGGTCCATGTTTCTCGCGCTTTATCCGTCCGGGCATTCTCTTCCCGAATCCGGTCTCGCGCACGTTCAATCGTCGCGTAAGGAGCGTCTTTCGTTCCTGAATTCGTGTCATTTCCCGTTGGAGACACGAAAAGTTCTCCGGCAGTTACCATTCCACCTGTGAGCACGGACACAGACAGAAAACCGGTCAGAATTCCTTTTAATACATAGGATAATTTCATCTTTATCATTTTCATCGGTAGGACCTTTCTGGTAAGAGATTTTTCAGCCTTCCATTTTCAGGAAAGTGACTCTTCTGGAGCCTGAAGGGGGCAGGAGAATATGCCGTTAATACGGACTTTAAACTTTCTTAAAAACAGCTTCTTAAAGTCACATAAAACCTTCTTA
>JAUNAI010000182.1:5732-7777 GCA_030527705.1 Planctomycetia bacterium
GGTTTCTTAACGCAAGTAATCCATTCTAAAACCATAATAAAACCGGTTTCAGCATATCCTCATTTATTAAGATACCCGAAACCGGCTCATTACACAAGTCCCCCCACCCATTTTTTCTGCGTTTTTTTCAGAAAAACGGGAATGTCCTTTTCTTGAGGTGATTACAGAGATAATACATACTCGATTAAGTCCGCTTTATCCTGCTCGGAGAGTTTTCCGAAATTCCCATCCGTTTCACCATGTTTTCCTTCCCAGAGCAGTTCTTCCAGCGTCAGGTACCGTCCATCATGCAGATACGGTGCGGTTCGGAACGTCTCAATCAGCGTCGGCGTGTCGAACATTCCGTCGAAATCCTCATCGTTCTGTGTCCCAACGTCGTGCATTTTCATATCGGTGAAGTATTTCCCGTGATGACAGCTGGAACAGCCTGTTTTCGGACTGAAAAAGAGGCGTTTTCCCCGTTTCGCAGATTCTGTGAGCGTTCCGTCTGCGTTCAGTGTAATTCCCGGAACCGGTTCCAGATTCTTCAGGTATTCATCCACATTACAGTATTCTGGCTCCGTCATTGGCTTAAAATGAATATGAATAAATCCAGCACGCGTAGCGGTTTCACCATCCTCACGGACCCCCGTAATCATATTAGGCGGCGTCATGTGCGAGTAGAGCATGTTTTTCGAGTTTTTCGGATTCTCTACCCCATCATTCAGAAGGTCCCAGTTCATTCCGTCCACACGAGCGTCCGGGTGACACGTAACACACGAGTGCCAGTGTTCCTGAGCACGTTCACCGTCGAAAAAGTCCTTCATTCCTAGTCGCACGGCGTCCATGACGGGCGGTTTTCCGAGTGCCACAATTTCCGGTGTCAGTTCCGTTAATCCTGTGGCTGTCTGCCAAGATTCACCACTTACCGCCTTTTTAATCCGTTCTGGAGCGTCGATTCTCGAGAAAATCGCGAGATTATCTGTGAAGTATCCACCGATTACTGTCATTTTCTCATTCATCGCTAGTGCGTGAATGCCGGAAAGTTCCGGGACTTTTACTCGCACAATCGTCGGAGTAAAGGTACCCACGCCGAAAAAGAAAACGTACTGTGGGCTGGTCGTGTTCATGTCGCGTTCCATACGTGTAACGAGTTCCTGAATACCGACGAAACCGACTTCTCGATTCCCACCGACAGCAATCGCCAGCAGTTTCCCATCTGGAGAAACACGGATATTCCACGGATTCGTGAGACCTTCTTGGAAATTATCGATTAAGTACGTACATGTTCCTTCTCGCTCACGGTCGTAAATTGTGAACCCATTCCGATTCGTCCAGCCACCGTAAAGTTGCGAGGTAATCGTCCGGTGATTTCCGTGAGTGTGAACCATGAAAACATACCGACCGTCGGGAGAGACACAGATGTCACGCATACTTCCGCACCCGTCCGGGAGCTGGCGGTGGGTAACGGTCTCAGTATCCAGATTCAGAATACTGAAACAGCAGGAAACCGTCGCGCCGTTCGAGCGGGAGAGGGGGAGTAAGTTGGCGATGTACACTTCCGACTCATCTGGAAGAATCGCTAATGCTACTGGTTCACGCACAGCGGAAACTCGGTTCCTTAGTGCCGTTTCATAAGGAATTTCAGCTGTCTCTTTTTCCCGATTCAGGTCGATAATCAGAATGTCCCCGTGAAACCGTCTCCCGACATAGAGCAGATTCCGTTTCGGTGAGCATGTCAGTCCCCACGGAGAATGAATGCCAGTCCATGAACGGAGTACACGCCGTGACGGAATGTCGATTTCCCATACATGCCCGTTCAAGAATCCAGACGAGACATACAATTTCTCCCCACACCGATGCATCCTGTTCAGTTTCTGGGGAAGCTGAATCGTCGCAGTGACCTTCCTTTCTGTGGGCGTTTCTGATAACGTAAGAAAGTCAATTCTTCCTGCATCACGTTCCAGCACACAGAGCTCATTTTCAGCCGTAAATAGAACCTCTTCCGGTCCAAGATATGCGGGGTCCTGTGTTCTGTCTACCATCTCATTCCCAGTTTTATCCAC
>JAUNAI010000183.1 GCA_030527705.1 Planctomycetia bacterium
TTCTGCAACATACGTCCCTGATGGAACAGACGGAAACTACACGGATACTGCTGGATATTCTGCTGTCCCTGCGTCCGCGACTCGATAATCAGGCGGTAAACGTGGTCATTATCGAAACGTCCGTCAATTTTCGGACTTTCAATCGTAATCAGCTGGCCGTCCGCGCTCGCCGTCGCTGGCTGCCACACGTCCGTAGGTGCCTGACCTTCCTGATAAACACGGTATTCCAGCGCGCCTTCCTGATTACTCGCCAACACGTTAAATCGAATCGAAAATTCGCCCGTCACCGAGTTATCACTCGCCAACTCGCTTTCCACGTTCTGATAACGCTCACCGATAACCGTCACGTCCGCATACAGCTCGTTGCCCATGTAGGAACCCCACACCTGTGTTTTACCCGGTCCGACCGCCTGGAAACGACCGTTTCCGACAGCTGAGAGAACCGTTTCGTCCGTCGTCACGATGTCTGCTGGAACAGGACGTTCTACGCCGTTTTCGAGTGAATTCACCACGAATGCCGGAGTCGTCTCGCCGTCACGAATTGTTAGCGTTTTCGGTGTAATCGTCAGATTCAGTCGTGGAGAAACCGTCACCGGAAGCGTTGCCGTCAGACCGTCAAACGCACCGTTCGGGTCTACCGACTTCACCACCAACGTGACGTTGCCCGGAGCATTGGCACGAATCTGATTACTTCCATCGACCGACACCACTGACGCATCCGCAGGCGGCAAAATTTGATATGCCACATCCATAGGCATCATTCCATTACCCGGATTTACCTGTACAGAGTCTACCGTTCCAGAACCACCCGCAACCAGATACAGAAGTCCCGGGAACACATTCAGCGTCGCGCCATCGACCGCCACATCGCCGACGTTAATCACCAGCGGAATTGCCGAGCTTAAGTCTCCGAGCGTCGCATTTACCGTTACCGTTCCGCGTTTCTCACCGAGCGGTTTCACCTGATAAATCCCGTCCGCACCACGTGTCAGTTCCGCCGTTGCCGTCGAGCGCGAGAAGTTCAGTTTCAAGTTCGGGTCTGCCGACACATTCCGTCCCAGACGACCGTCTGCCAGTTCCTCGTAAACTTCCACCGCTACCGCAGAACCCGTCTTGGAGAGACGTAATGTGGAATCCATGAATCGCAGTCCAACCGGCGTTCCATTCACGACACCATCCTGCACCACGTATGGCGCGACGTAATCGTCACCGAAAATCTCCGTACTCGTCACGCCGACGACACCGCCATCCAGAACCGTATCCGCCGGACGATAAATCACCGCCTCATTCGGGTCGATATACGTCCCCTCGACGCTTACCGGCACCGCTCCCGGTTCCACGACGTCCAACACGCCCTCAGAAACCAGACCTGCGAATCTCGCAATCACCGTTGTGCGTCCCACGGAACGTCCGAAGACCAGACCATTCTGCACCACTGCGATATTCGGGTCTTTCGTGACCAGTTCTAGCCCCGTCGCCGGCTGAATCACATAAAGGCGTCCACCGCGAGTTGCCGTCACCTGATACGCACGACCTTCACCGACCGCAACCGTTGCCGTCGCTGGGTCAATCGTTAAATCCGCATACGGATTATCGTCCACCTGAACCGGTACCTGTTTCTTAAGCTGACCGTTCCAGTCAATATTAATATTCGCTTGTCCGGCACTCCGCGCTTCCACGAGATTGATACCATTCATCGCTGCAGCCGGTCCGTCCGTCGCCACTTTCAGCGTCGGCTGGTCGAACAACCGTCGTAGACCACTCGCGCTCCGTCCCTGAATGAACAGATTCGACTTATCGCCAACCGACATTTTCACCAGACCCGGTTCCACAACCAATTCCGTAATCGGATTCGCGTCGACCGTCACTTCCGCCGCGTCTTTATTCGCGCTCGGCACGTCCGGAATCTGAGCCGTAATGACCGCCGTCCCCGACTTTTTCGCGCACAGCCACAGACCACGCACTTCGATTACGTCGGAATTACTACTCTTAAACACCGCGCTATTCGTCCGTTCCAGACGCACGCCGTCGTCCGTTACCGCGTACACGCTCGGGTTAATCATCTGTCCCGCAGAGAGCGTAATCACCGCCGGTTCCATAATCACTTTACCGCTGGTACGCAGTTTCTGAACCGTCTCCGCGTCCACACCGCCAACGACCGCGCGCATGACCGCTTTCTTGTCACCCATGGTGAAAATTACGTCCGTAGCCCCTGGCGTTTTTCCGACCAGTGCATGACGAGACGCATCATACTCACAGATTTCCGGCACCAACGGTGTCACGTGACACTGCATACTGAAGTCCACATTTCCGCGAATCAGAGCGAAATCCTTACCGACAAGCCGACTTTCGCCGACCATCATCTTAATCACATTATCTGTCGGGCCGAGTTTTTCGTCAATCGTCGCGACCACTTCCACGCCTGCCGGAGCACTGGTAATTCCGTTCAGCGTTGCAGTAATGTCCGCTTTTCCGAGAGCTTTCGCCGTCGTTACCGGTCCCTGTGGAGTCGCAATCGCCGGGTCACTCGTATTCCAAGTAATGTTCCCCATTCCCGTCAACACGCCGACCGATTTACCTTCCTTAAATCCGTGCAACTTAAACGTTACCGTCTCGCCCTCAAGCATACGGATACTCTTTTCCGGCTCGAGTTTCAATGCGTCAATATCCACATCTTCCGTGACGTTTAGCGTCAGTTTCGTCGTGTCCGTTTCCGCTCCCGCGTATTCCGCAACATACGTGACCGTCCCTTTCTTGACCGCCACGAGGTCCCCGTTCGACGGCGTTACCGCTTTCGGGTCACCTGAAATCGCATGAAGCGTCGCGTCTTTCGTCACAATCCGCACGAAACCGTCCGGGTATTCCGCCTCGACCGCGTAATTCGTATACACCGCACCAACCGGAACCGTCACTTCATCACCATCATCATAACTCACAATTCGCAGACTGGATGGCTGTCCCTCACGCAGTGGCGGAATCTCACCTTGCACCGACGTGTCAATCGGCTGAGTCCAGAAATTCACCAACCGTTCACCGACCTGAGCCTGGAGGAAAACCGGATTTCCCGCCGCTTCTGCCGTGAGAACCGGAGCTTTCCACTGAACCTGTGTATTCACGAAATTCGGCGTCCAGAATACATCCGGTGCTGGCTCGCGCACGTTTCCTTTCTGCATCCAGATTTCATAACTCTGTGACTGTCCAACCGGCAGGAACGCTCCGCCCGGCTGACGTTCCAGAACCAGTTCCACCGCCGGGTCCGCCGGATTCAGTTTTGGTTCCGCGACCGTTACCTGACATGCCGCCACTTTCTTTCCGAAACGCGCGGTGAGCGTGAATGCTTTCGTTCCGTCTGCCGGAGCCGTCACCATTGGGCGGATTCCATTTTCCGCGTCCGTCCAGAACACATTCCGTGGGTAATCCCAACGTACCATTTCCGGAGCGGCTTCCGTGAAACCATCCGCTCCGACCGTTTTTTCTTCCACTTTCAGCGAAATCGTCTGACCCGGTGCGAGCGTCACTTCCGCCGGAATAACACGGAGTTCTTCCGTTTCTTTCTGCGCCACGGAGACCACCGCCACTGCCGGATTCTTCAGGTACGGCAAGTAACTTGCTGTCACCCGGAAAGGCTCCGCTGGACGTAAACCGGTCAGCGAGACCGTCTGCCATTTCACCGCATCAGGCTGTTCAATCGAGTAGTACACTCCCGGTGAATTCATCGGCACATCCCATATCGTATCTTCAACCACGACGATTTCAGTCGCTTTTACTGCTTTATCTTTTTCAGCATCTTCCGCGTTTTCGGCTTTTTCACCGTTTTCCGCGACTTCCGTACCTTCCGCGTTATTTTCGGCATCTGCTTCCGCAACATTTTCACCTTCTGTCGGCTTCACTTCCGGTGCAGGAGTAGTTTCCGCCTCCGTCGCCTCACCCGTCACAAGTTTCGGATCACGCACTTTCAGCCGTAACTGGAATGGAGCTTTCTCACCGACCGCCAGATTCAGTTCATCCGGTGCCCAGTACATTTCCAGATGTCGCGGATGAACCACCTGTAGGTCTGCCGACGCTTCATTCACTGAGGCGGGGTGCGTCGCTTTCAGAGTCGCTTTTCCTTGTGCGATGGCACGATAAAGCCCTGACGCTTCGTCCAGAATCGCCACTTTTTCCGCATCCGTGCTACTGAATTTTGCCAGACCCGGTACGAGTTCCACATCACCGTCCGCTGTGCGACCCGTCAGAATCGCTTTCCCCGGCTCACCCTCAATACGCAACGCGCGGTCCAGACACAGAGCAAGTTCCACATCCGTCGCTTCCACTGTCGAGACCGTCACCGGTGCCGACTCACGCGCACAGTAAGTTCCCTTAATCTGGAACGGACCAGCATTCTGTTTATACGCCATCGCGCGACCATTCTCGAAACGGAAACCTACTTCTTCCGTCGGTTCCGGAGAAATCGCCCACGCAATTCGCGTATTATCGACGAACGCTGTCACGCCGTCACCGTAGGTCGCAATACCTGTAAACGTCCGACACAACCCCAACGGCAATTTCAGCTCTTTTTCAGGACGAATCTCGAACTTGAGCGGCGGAACATTTACCGCAACTTCTGCCGTCACCTTCTTCGACTGGTGGGCATACACAACCGTCTCGGGTGTCGTGGTTCCACTGCGACCGAAAATGGATTTCTGAATTGGATTCACAATTGCAAACGCTTCGTCCGGCGACGCCGCCACGTCAACTGCGTCATTCGCTAGAAGATGGAAACCGTCTCCCGACTGAGCGAGGAAGAGAACCTCCGAGTTGTGGTCTTGCGGAACGTTTACACGTGGAGGCAGAACGTAAACCGCATCCGTTTTCGTCGCCGACGTCTTCACCGGCACGACAATTTCCGCTGAACCACAGGAGAAGGTAACCTGCGCTTCACCCGCGTCACGCGCAATGAGCGCGAAATTCTGGTCTACTTCGACGATTTCCGGATTACTACTAACCGCTTTCACCGTCGATAAATCCGCGCACAACACGGACATCGGCAACTTCTGATCCACCGCCATTTCCGCCGTGGGTGGGAAAACCTGGAACTTCACGATTTTCTCCGAGGTACCGACCGTAAATGCTACGCTTGTGTCGAGTTTCTTCCCGCCGTCCGCATAAGAAATCGCCAGATTCCCCGACGCTTCCGCACCCGTTTTCAGGTAACTTCCGTGATATTCCAGCGCGTTGCTTGGCGTGACCGCCCACGTCAGTTTCGAGGAACCCGTCAGGTCGAACGTCGCTTTTTCTGCCGTCTTTCCGACCACGCGGTAATTCACACGACTTGCTGGAGCCAGTTTCCCTTCATTTGGCAACTCAATCGCAATTTCCGTGAATACCGGAGCTTTCGTCACAGTGAGAGCCAGAACCGCCTCTTTCGCTTTCGTGTCACCCGGAGCCGTATAAACCGCTTTCAGTTCTGCTTTACCAGCTTTTTTCGCCTCGATGAAACCGTCATTAAAATAAATCGGCGATGTAGCCGGAATTACCCACTTCGCTGCATGTGTCAGGTCGATAACTTTCCCTTTTTTCCCGAAATTCCCCAACAGTCGCACTTGCGCCGTGGTTCCGACCGCCAGATTCTCGCGGCTCGACTCAATCCAGACCGACTCCGGAGCAACAGGTGGCGTGACGGTAAATTTCACACTTTTCCGACGCAGACCCGTCTGGAATTTGATTTTCGTTTCACCCGGAGTGACCGCCAACGCATTCGACGCGCCATTTTCCAAGAAACAGACGACATTCGGATTCTCCGACGCACGGAGTACCGACTGGGTTACATCTCGTGAGAGTAGAAGTCCGAAACCGTCCAGACCGGGGGTAATGACCTTAAAATTCACACTCGTTCCCGCCGCCGTCTCGCAGACTCCCGGAGTGACGCGCAACGTAAACTGATTCCAGACCACCCACGCTACAAGAAATAGCAGAAATGCGAGTGAACAGTAAAAATTCCGCTTCCGACGTGCCGCCTCGACCGCTTTTCGTTTCGCTGTCGGGACATGCGCACAAATTGGACAGACCGCTTTCGTTTTCGGTAACCGTAAATATAACTGTTTACATTCATCGTCGTCGCAAATCATCGGCGTACCGCCTTCTTGCGATTTCGGTGTGTATCCCGGAATCCAAATCAGACGCCACGCTCCCGTCACGTCTTGGTACTTAAAGAAATAGTACGTCCGGTCTGGCCGTTTCGTGTTTTCGATTAGGTCACGAAATTCTTCACTCAGTCGCTGATACAGAATTTTCTCCGTTGTCGAGATAGGACGAATTGCGTCAAAACGGAGTTGGAGGCGCTCAATTTCACCGGCAAGAAGCTCTTTTAAGTCATCATTTGTAACAGGTGCTACATCCTCGATATCTTCAAGACGGGCACCTTGATCGTTACGCAAATAATACTGAATAATTGTGCAATTCTCGTCCGTCCATTCCGGTTCCGGCGTCATTCCGCGAAACCAACGGAAAAGAATTCGGTCGTTGGCATTCGTCGGGTCGATAAGCGGACACCCCGGCTCAAGCGCGACGGGATGGAAAAACTGTCCATTTTCAGAAAGGTCGATACGTAAAAATGATTTGGCCATATGGAAATCCGTAAAAGTTTTTGTATAAGTTTCCGGAATTGAGCGCGAAAAATACACCGCTTCTTTAATAATATTTACAGCATACCCGAAAAGTGATGAAAAATCAAGAAGTTCCCCCCCATTTTTTTCAAAATTTTCCAGATTTTTCTTAAAATTTTATTCTTAAACGGTAAAAAGTAACTAAACGGCCTCAAGTTTTCCTATTTTACCTCTTTTTAAATCGTGATTTTTTTTGGAAATTTTTCTCTTTTTCTCTCTTGGGCCTGTATACAAAACGAAAAAAATCTGTTATAATGAAAGTCAGATATGTTTTTTCATTTTTCACTTGAAACATTATGCTGTACCAATCACACATGAAAATTCAGGGAAGGACGGTCCTTCCGATCGTCGTATTTGTGAAGCAAAATGACAGAAATGCGAAATTTTATCGTGTGTCGGGTATATAAAATTTAAACGATTATGAATTATTCCGAAATTCTTCGCCATACGATTTTTCCACAGGTTCAGACTCCCGGTCAGTACGTCGGCGGTGAGCTAAATATGGTCGTGAAAGACCCGGCGCAGGTACGCGGTCGGTTCTGCCTCTCGTACCCCGACACTTACTCCATCGGTATGAGTTGTCACGGTATTCAGGTTCTCTATTCTGCCGTCAATCGCGACCCGGACTGGTACTGCGAGCGTGTTTTCGCGCCGATGAGGGATATGGAGAAACTGCTTCTGGAAAACGATTTACCGTTATGCAGTCTCGAAACGACGACACCGCTATGCGATTTCGACGTGGTAGGTTTTTCGCTTCAGCATGAACTGGTTTACGCGAATGTCTTGACGATTCTGAAACTGGGACGGATTCCGCTTTTGCGCTCTGAGCGTCGGGAAAAAGACCCGCTCGTGATTGCTGGCGGTCCGTGTGTGCAGAATCCTGAGCCGATGAGCGACTTTATTGACGCATTCATCATGGGCGACGGAGAAGAATCCCTCCCCGCGCTGTGTCGGGAATGGCTGGCGCTTCAGGCGGAAGAGGGAAGCACACGGAAGGAGAACTTACGCCGACTTGCGCGGAAATTCCCGTGGGTTTACGTCCCGGACTGTTACATTCACCGGACGGAAAATGGTTCAGGAAATGAAAATGGTC
>JAUNAI010000184.1:0-5546 GCA_030527705.1 Planctomycetia bacterium
CATTCACCATTCCATTCACCATTCAGGAACGTACAGTAAAATACGCACTGTGCGCTATCCGCCACGATTTTCGCCTCATGACACGTCGGATTCAGCTGGAGCGTCGCGTTTTCACTACAGTCGAGAATGACCGTATAACGTAAATCATCCGCCTCATGCAGAATTTCTGCCGAGTGCGAGGAATTTCCCGGTAAAACCGTCGTGGTGTGACGGTCGTCCGGTCCGAAAGTCCCACAGTACGGAACGGAGGTTTTAATTCCAGAGTACGGAAAATCGACGCTCACCGCCAATTTCCCTTCCGTCAGAAGTTTTGACGTAACCCGAGCCGCCACGGTATCTGAATCCAGCGCGACGAAAGTCTCTACACGGACCGACTCACCATCAAGCGTAAATTCCGAGACATGCGCCCCCGTCCATAGGTCCATGTGTCGGCGTACATTCTGGATTTCATCAGCGTGAATCGCTCCGCCGTCAGCGTTCTGTGTATTTCCATTCTGAGCGTTTCCGCGTACAAGACGGATTCTCGCGAGATTCGCCCGGTGAGGATTATCGAACATCCACTGTCGGAGAGCCTGTTTTTCTGGCGGATAAGAAATGTCACCACTTTTCGTGTTTCTCCCAGTCTGAAACGTCCCCGTAGGCGGCACGTCCGCGGCAGTAAAACCTTCTGGAAGTGGGAAAGAATGCCACCCCCAGTGAGACATCACGTTTCCACGTGTCGTCTGTAACCCCGTCAGGTCCGCATTAAAGCAGAACTCACCGTTCCCTAGCGGAATTTCGAGATCGACTTCCGTCCCTGTAATCGCATGACGCCCTACCAGTGCCTGACGGTCAATTTTCGGTAACACGCTCTTTTCTGCCACGGCTACGGTTTTTCCCGGCAATATTTCTGCTCCGAAAATCATTCCGACGGCGAAGAAATAACTAAAAATGAATAAAAAACAGGAGATATGTGGGATTTTCATGGGTATTTAAAGGGGCTAAAGATATAAGGGGAAGGGGACGGGTAAAAATCTTCAGAAAACGTAATATTTATAAACAGTTATCAATGAAGTCGCCCTGCCCCTTCTGTCACTTTCGGTGACACCTCCCCAATTTTCGGGGAGGCTTTATATGAAGATGTAGGTGGTAATCGATTATGTCTACTTATTTCACCGGTAACATAATCGCCTGATTTTCCTTAAACGTCAACGTCCGCGTTTCGGCAGAATCCTTCATTTTCACGACGATTACGAGCTGTTTCACCACTCCAGGCGCAACGTCCGAGAAGACTTCATTATAAGAACCCTCCATCGGAATAAGTGCTTTCCCAGCAAATTTTTTCTGAATCATGCCCGTCACGTCCTTTTTCTTGTCACCAGCACCGTAAACTGCTGAAATAATCTGAATCGGTGCGTTCTGAACAGCTGCATTTAACCGCTTCTGAGCGACTTTCGCCTCTTCCGCAAGTTGCGCGTTTTTCGTCGTTTTCACAACATTTTCCAGAATCGTTCCGAATTCCGGCGAAATACCCTGATACTTTTTCGCGATAGCGACGACCGCGTCACACGCCGCCTCGGTATAAGCCGGGTCAGTGGCGTACGAGAACGCCTCACGCGCGCTGTCCACCTCGATAATTCTCTTGAAAACCTCGAAAATCAGGACTTTATCCGCCGGACGTTTTGCAGTCTCGAACATGACGCGACACATCTCGAATTTCTTCTCTTTCGGTAAGTCGAACTGACGCGCGATACGGACGTAACTCCGAATTCCACGAATCTGATACCGTTCCTCCGTCGCCCCTTTCGCGAGTTTCAGACATGCAGCTGCCACGTCCAGAGCATCATCCGGAGTGTTCCACGTTCCGAGCGTCTGCGTCGCAATATCCGCTGTATCCGCGCTCCAACACGCTTTTTCCACGCACGCCAACGCCGATTTTCCGCCAATCTGCTTCAGAAGAGTGAGCATTTTCCCTTTTTCTTCCGCGTCGGTCGTCGCGTCGAACATTTTCGCGACCGCTACAGCACAGTCTTCTCGCGGAAGCCGAGTACACGCCGCACGGAGAATCCACGCGACTTTCGCGTCGTCCTGTTCACCGTTAAGCGCCGCCACGAGCAGGTTCAGGTTATCCAGCGTCACGATTTCCGACAACGCCGCGAGCACACGGTCACGAATTGCCGGATTTATTCCCTCACGATTCGCAATTTTTACCAGTTCCGGACCAGCTGCCGTCACACGCCGATTCTCGATTACACGGAAAAATGCTGACGCGAGTGCCACGTCATCCATCGGAGCGTCCTGAACATGCTGAGCCAGGAAAGCGTCCACTTTCACGCATTTCAACGCGGAGGCCGTCTCCACCATCACGTCCAGAATCGCGCCACGCTGAGCATCATCCTGTCCTGGAATCCCCGCGATTAACGCCTCGACCGTTTCCATCGGGTTCAGTTGTCCGACCTTTTTCAGCGCCTGAATCGCCGCGATTTTCACTTCCGCTTCCGTATCCGCCGCCGTGCAGAGCTGTTTCAGAATCGGGAAAACGAGTTTCTGACTTTCCACGTCTTGACGGTCTCCGACCGCGCGAATAACCAGAACTTTTCGGTCCGCCGACAGTTTCGCCAGCTCGTCCAGACTAGTTTTCGTAATAACCGCTCCATCATCGTCCGCAAATTCACGAATCGTCTTCACACCACCAGTCAGGCAACACTCTTTCGGCGAGTGCAATTTCGACACGAGAATCTCCGCTCCCTGCGCCTTCCGCGTCAATAGACCGTGATACGCACCCGCTTTCTGAGCGTAAACCGGGAAGCATGGCACGACGACCGCGTCATAAATCTGCGTCGCTTTCGCGAGATTTCCAGCTTTCTCGAAACTCTGCGCCGCGTCAAGCATCGCGTCCGCTAACTGTTTCCGAACCACATAAATTTCACTTTCCGACGTGTTTTTCGCGCATTCCATCAGGAAATCCACCGCTTCTTCTGTCGCAATCATACCGAGAGCCACATACGCCGTTTTCTTGTCGCACGTGGTTTTCGGATTCTTAACCATTTCCTTCAGTGCCGGCACCGCCTCTGCGCAACCCCGCACGCCAAGCGAGAGAATCGCCCCTAGTCGGTTATTCTTCACCGTCAGATTCTTCGCCGCGTCGAGCAACACGGGATTTACCGACTCGAATGGCAACATTTCCAGCGTGTATCGTGCGAAATAGCTGACCTGTTCATTCTCGGAGGCCAACATTTTCGCCAGTGTCGGAACCGCGTCAGCATTTCCGATGACTGTCAGACGGCGACACGCGATACCTTTCATGAAAATATCATCTTCCGACACGCCTGGTGCCTGAAGCGTCTCAAGCAGAACCGCCTGGTCCGTAGCGTTCAAGATTTCATTCTTTTTAACCTGATCGATTTCTGCCGACACATGTAACGGCGCAATCACAGTAGCCCCGATGAAAAACAGGGAAAGGAGGGTAAGTTTTTTCATATATGTACCTGTTATTTATAGGAATAATGAGGGGTAATAGTTTTTTATAGCATCCCCTTTTAGCCTGAATATATCATACCTAAAAAGGCAAAAAACGTTCAAGTGTCGTAAAATACGGCATGAAACACTCATTTTTAGCAAAACGTTAAAATAACGCAGTGTATTTTACGCGAAAACAAAAATCATTAAATCTCCCACAGAACTCACAGACTTTCATAGAAAGGAGTGAGGTTTCAGGAAATGAAAATGATTCAAGTCACCGAGTTTTTCCGCTTTCCGGGACCCCGTACTTTACGACACTTCACACAGAAAAGACAGATTTCACAGACGGATTTTAAATCATCATCATCATAACTATTTAAAATCTGTGAAATTCTGTGGAATCTGTGGGAAATTTAAAACCACTGGTTTCCGTGAAATCCGTGGGAAATTTTCAGGTTAGGGGAGCTGACGTTCAATCCACACGGTAAATTTCTAAATCATCATACCACACTTTTGAATCTTCCGCCTGCTGATACACGCTTAAAAGCGGGACGATTTTATAACAGCCATCCGGGACCGTTACGGCACCAATCGCGATTCTCCAGCCATTCTCGCCGTTTTCGCCATCCATCGGTTTCATCGAGCACGCGAGATCATCATGCACATGCGTCCACTTCCCGGTTTCGTCCTGCCAGCGAAGCGTCAGTTGCGTAAGTGCCTCACCGTCCACTTTCGCCTTCACACGCACGCAGTATCTCTCGCCAGGTTTCACGTCCAGATGATAAATCAGACAGCCGTTATACATTTTCTCCATCCGACACGCGCCACCTTCATTTCCGGGGAAGGTCACGTCCGGGTCATACGCCACCGTCCCTGCCGGGTGCGTTTCGATGTGCCAGTAACCATAATCTTTCGGCGTTTTTCCCGCTACGCCGTCCGTGAACGCACCGTTTTTCGCCAGATTACTCTCTTTCAGCGTACCATCTTTTTCCATCTGATTCAGTTTCCAGCGACACGCCACCTCAGGATTTTTCAGCCACGCGATATTCTGCGTCAGTCCCGGCAACTGCGATTCCCACGACAGTCCGAAACACTCGTAATCCTTATGCGGAGCCTTCTGGAACTCATTACAACTCACCGAGCCGAACCACCGACACTTCTCGCCGTAAACCCAGATATATTCATCCGCAGCATTCAGAGCCGCACCTAAATTCCGCGTCAGACGGTCCATCCGCGTTCCGCTTTCCAGTGGTCCGCGATAATAAATGCTGTCCTCTTTATTAATGTACATATCGAGGTAAAATCCGAAACCGACCTGCACCTGCGCCCGGTATTTCGCTCGATTTTCCGGACTAACCAGTCGCGCACACGGACCGTTCCACTGCCGGATTTTCTGGGCGGTGTGCGTAAATTCATCTCCCTCAAGGAAGTAGAACTCCGTCCCGTCAATCATCTTAATCGTCGGTGGAACCACGTCCAGCATTCCATCAAAAAAGAACGGCATCAGTCCATAATGATGCGCCTGTAACGTCGCGTCCGGATTGTGCGTGCTTCCCGCCGTCATCAGAAGAGAATTCATCCAGTACGTCAGAATCGTCGCGTCCGGAAACTCTTTCGCCAGCGCGTTCATGAAATCCCGTCCGTACTTTCGCGCGACTGTTTTCGCTTCTTCCCACGTCAGCCCCTGTTCCGGGTCATACTTGAATTGCGTCTCGCCGTACGACTCAAAATCGAGACACAGCCCGACCGAGCCACCTTCTTTCGCGATTTTCGCCGCCATGCCGATTTTTTCGGTCAGGTTTTTCCACCCTTCCGGGTCATTCCAGCTCAGCGTACCAGGCGTCCCGTAAACCATCAGAAAATGGTGACTTAAATTCTGAAACTTACATTCCGCCAAGTCTTTCCGAGCCTGGTCGAACCACTCCAACTTCCATTTATCTCCAGAAAACATCCCGGTAAACGCGAGGTTTTTTCCCTCATCATTTTTCCCGGTCACACGGTACATAAATCCGTCAAAAGCCGGAATCTGGTCCATTTCCTGCCAGTTTTTCCGCATATACTCCGTCGTCGGCATATCCCAGCCGGCATGAATCACGCGCTTCTGG
>JAUNAI010000184.1:5556-7641 GCA_030527705.1 Planctomycetia bacterium
AAGATGAAAAACAGGAACGTTTTCGTAAGGTGTGTAATGTTCATGATTTTTCTTTCTTATTTTCTTAAAAGGTGGGTAATTTAAATCCTCCCCATTTAGGGGAGGCATGAAAACTTAGAAACTATACGGAGCGCGAAGTGCGCGGTTCTTCATCCGATTTGCTTCTTCGTCGTTTAGGAAAACCTCTTTTACCGGGTCGAATTCTACCGTCCGTCCGAGCTGCCACGCAATGTATGCGCAGTGGGACGCAATGTGCGACTGCGCCGCCACGTTCACATTCGCTGACGGATTCCGACGGGTTTTCACACACTCACAGAACTCCGCAATATGCGTATCCGGCGACGTACCCGGCATTCCGAAATACTTTAACTCACTTCGCAGAGCGTCCGACGAAACCGCCATTCTGCCACTATCGCCTGTCTCGACCCAGCCTTCTTCACCGACGTAACGTGCTGAGCATGTTCCCAGACCAAGCCACCCATCCGAGCGCATGACGAGTTTCAGTCCGTCATCATACCACGCATAAACCTCGCCACCTTTCGAGCCGTCTTCATTAAACTGAGGCGTATACTTCACCGGCGCGGTCTCGTCTTTCTGCGCCGCCCACTGACACAAGTCGACCGTATGAGAACCCCATTCCAGAATTCCGCCACCGTGGAAATCGAAATGACCACGCCAACCACCAGCCACATACCGCGAGTTATACGGACGCCACGGACACGGACCAAGCCAGAGATTCCAGTCCACATCGTCTTTCGCTGGTTCCGGTTCCGCCGGCAACCAGTCGTGCGACGTCGCGGGCCAGAGCGTATTCGCGTGTACTTCCGTCAGTTTTCCGAGTTTCCCACTTGCCGCAATTTCTGCCGCAAGCTGGAAGTTCCCGATATTTCGCCGCTGTGTCCCCGCCTGATAAATGATTCCGTACCGATTCACGGCATTCGCTAACGCTCGGCTCTCATCAATCGTTAACGAGAGCGGTTTCTCACAGTACACATCTTTTCCATATTTCGCAGCTGTAATGGACGCCATAGAGTGCCACCGGTCGCCCGTCGCAATTAGAACCGCGTCGATGTCGTCACGAATCAGCATTTCATTCATGTCACGATACATCGCACACGCGGAGTCACCGTACTTCTTGTCCGCTATATCTTTAATCGCCAGACGCTGTTTCTTCTGAATGTCACAAATCGCAACGAACTGAATATCGTCCCGACCCATGAAAACGTGCAAGTCGTGTAACCCACGATGTTGAATCCCGATGGCACCCAAATTAATCTTGTTACTCGGCGCGACTTCTCCGTCCAGCCCCAAAACTTTTCCGGGAAGGACGGCAGGTGACGCAGATACGACGCTTGCCAACGCGGCCGATTTCAAAAAATCACGACGTTTCATGTTCTTTTTAGACATAATTTCTCCTTTTCACGAGAATTTTAGGGGTGGGAGGTGTGAAATTTCACAAAAAACATAACCTATAAAGTCATTTTAACCGAAATTTTCATTTTACGCAAGGTGTCCAAGAGATTTTTTTTAGATTTTTTTATGATTTTCCAGATTTTCACAAAAAACAGCCGGAGCTGGAGAGACTATAAGCCGGATTATGTGGACGGGTTTCCCCGAACGATAGTCATTTATCTAGGACGCGCATTACTACGAGCCTCAAGCTGCCTACCCGAAAGTCTCCGTACCGGACAGATACGGGAAGTGGACACAAGGGCCCAACTTACTCCTTCCTGTTTAGCATTGCACCCAGTGGGGTTTACCTTGCCGACCCAATCACTTGCGTCGCGGTGAGCTCTTACCTCGCCATTTCACCCTTACCACAAACCAGAGCATAATAAAAAACACTCTGAAATATGGCGGTTTCTTTTCTGTTGCACTTTCCCTGGCCTCACGACCGGTGGACGTTATCCATCACTGTGTCCTGTGGTGTCCGGACTTTCCTCATCGGTGCGCTCATAAAAAATAAATAAAAAATCGAGCTACGCCTCCGCGACTATCCGTCTCTCAAGTGGATAATATATCACATTTTCAAAAAAAGTCAAGACCCCCAAATTTCCACGTCTACTCTTACTACTCATTTTCTTC
>JAUNAI010000017.1 GCA_030527705.1 Planctomycetia bacterium
CATGTTTTCTGTCATGTTTTCCCGAAAAGTATCTTCTCGCGTCGCGTTTTCCCAGCCGTTCTGAATCGTGAATCGGACGCTTTCCGCATCAAGACGCAGAGCGCCCGCTGAATTTCGGAATCGGTCGGCACGTTGCATCACATGCTCAAAAACGGCTTTCCGTGAATTCATTTCGTCCGCGATTTTACGAGAAATTCCCGCCGCGTGCGTAGAAAATCCCTGCGCGAATAACGATAAAAACGCTACCGCGAGCACGAAAAATCGAAATGGACTGACTTTCTGACACATAAGAACTCCTTATCGTTTCAATTATACTTTATCGTCGGGAATTGTCAAGAGAAACCGAAAATTTTTTCGGATTTTTTACAGAATTTTCCGACTTTTTTCGTAAACCTTTCTAGAAAATAAAAAAAGTTGCCCGAAACACGACCGGGGGGGCTGGAAAAAATTTCAAGTCCGGTTAAAATAGGAGATGATATTATATTTTATTTTTTCGAGGACAAAACAGGATACCGAAAATGGAAAAATTCACTAAACACACGGGGATTGTTATCCCGATGGATCGCTCAAACGTCGATACGGACCAGATTATGCCGAAGCAGTTTCTGAAACGTATTGAACGCTCCGGTTTCGGACAGTTTGTGTTTTTCGACTGGCGTTTTCTTGAAGATGGCTCCGAGAATCCCGATTTCGAGCTGAATAAGCCGGAATATCGTGGCGGAACGATTCTGCTTGCTCGTCGCAATTTCGGTTCTGGTTCCAGTCGTGAACATGCTCCATGGGGACTGGCCGATTACGGTTTTAAAGTGCTGATTGCGCCGAGTTTTGCCGACATTTTCTTCAATAACTCGTTCAAAAACGGCATGCTTCCAATTCGTTTCAGCGAGGAAATTGTGGAAGATCTTTTCCAGCGTGCCGCGAAATATCCGGGCTATCAGTTGACCGTTGATCTAGAAAATCAGGTTATCACGGACAATTACGGTCTGAATCTACCGTTCGAGGTGGACGCTTTCCGGAAACACTGCCTGCTGAACGCGCTGGATGACATTTCTCTGACGCTCCAGCATGAAGAATCAATTGCAGACTGGGAAAAAAAGAACGATTAAATTTAATTTTTCCTTGAGAGAATACTGGGAGGCAACGTGTTTCCCGGTGCGGAAGCTCCGAAAAATGTCACGTTTAGCCGAAAATGTATCCCAAATTACTCTCTTGGAAAGATGAAAGTTAACGATGCGGGACGTGTCGTCTCCCAAAATTTCCATAAACCGGTTAACACTTCAAGGGAGGTGAGAATCCTCCCCTGTTCCCTCAGATAAGAAAGGGCGAAACGATGAAAATGAAATTGTTCCGTTGTGTTTTTCTCGGCGTGTTTTTTGCGACGCTGTTTTTAACGTTCGCGTTTCAGCCTGCGTACGGCCAGCTTCTGCGTCGTGTTGCGGGGCGTGAGGAAACGATTCTCACCGATTCTTACCGGTGCATGAATGAGATTATGGCAATCCCCGCGAAATCAATTCCTGCAGCGTTATTCGAGAAGGCTGAAGGAATCGCGATTTTTCCCGGTCTGGTAAAAGGAAGTTTCATCGTTGGCGCTCAGCATGGTAGCGGCGTTCTAATTGTGAAAAATGCGGAAGGACAGTGGGAAGCTCCGCGTTTTCTGGAGATGACTGGTGGAAGCGTCGGTTTTCAGGCTGGGATTCAGGCGGCAGATATTATTCTGATTTTTTGTACTCGCCGAAGTGTGGAGGCCGCGATGAGCGATCAGTTCACAATTGGCGCAGATGCGTCCGTTTCTGCCGGTCCATTGGGGCGTCAAGCTTCGGCAAGCACCAATGTCCAGCTTTCCTCGGAGATTTATTCCTACTCGCGTTCCCGTGGTCTTTTCCTTGGGGTTGCGTTGGATGGATGTGTTCTGAATCTGGATGAAGAGGCGACTCAGCGTTATTACGCGAACGGAGTCACGCCGTCGGCAACGAATCTCGTCCATCTTACCGCAGGTTATGTACAGCAGCAGGACGGACAGGGAGCCGAACTCACGACGAATACGCAAGAAATTGGACCAGACGGAAAAGTGATAGAATCTGCGACGGCCACCAGTACGGGAAATATGTCAATTTCTGGAAATACGCAGAATGCGGGAACCGTTACCGAGGTGGATATGATTCCGGAGTCGGTTCCCGGTGCGGGAGTGGGCGCGGAAGGTAACATGGTGGGAAATCCAGCGCAGCAGGACCGTGAGGCAGCACGTCGGTTACTCGTGACGGCCCATGAATCACTCATGAAGATTCTAGAGCCGGAATGGCAACGGTGGCTTGCTCTTCCACCGGATGTATTACAGCCCGCAGTTTCCGGTATGGAATTTACTCCATCCCCGGCACTTTTAACGCTTCAGACGCGATTACAGCAACTTGCGGACGACCCGAAATACGCGACGCTTGCCGCACGGCCGGAATTTACGCAGGTAAAACTCCTTCTCGCGTTATATCTGGGAAGTTGAGCGTTTTTAGTCAAAGTATTTACGCTTAATATCAGGATTAAATTTTTCATAAAGAAGAAATAAAAGTAATTTCGTGAAAAAGTAGGGGAGAAATGTTTTTATACCCGACGCACTATAAAATTCCGTTTTACCGTCATTTCGCGTTGCTGAAATGACTACAGGAAGGACCCCCTTCCCTGAAATTTCAAATGGAATTGGTATACATAAACTCTCTCCAGAGTAAGTTGAAAAACGGATTTCTTTAACAGGGAGACCTGATAGGTTTCGTTATGCCTCGCCAAACAATTTTAACGCCGAATCCCGACGATTCAGAAAATTTACGGAACTCACGAAATACGTATGAATCCCGGAATCCATTTTATATGCAGGATTTCAAGAATCATCTTGCGGATTTATTTTCGGATAATGATGAAAATGGAGATGAAGATGATATTCCCATGCGGATGCACATTCCGGCGGAAGGGATTCCGGATGATGACGGTGCGTTACGGCCAACGCGGATTAATGACATGGTCGGTCAGCGGGAAGTGTATGAGCGTATCCTGATTGCGATTGACGCGACAAAAAAACGACGTGAACCGCTGGGACATATCCTGTTCGACGGTCCGCCGGGACTGGGTAAGACGACGTTTTCGACCTGTATTCCGCGAGAACTCGGCGTGTCCTGTCAGATTGCGAGCGGCGCGACACTCAAGGCACCTAAGGATTTAATTCCATATCTCACGAGTGCGGAGGAACGGTCCGTTCTGTTTATCGATGAAATTCACCGGATGCAGAAGGCCGTCGAGGAGTTTTTATATCCTGCGATGGAAGATTTCCGAATTGACCTGGTCATCGGTGAGGGAAGCGGTGCGCGGACGATTAACATGCAGCTTCGTCCTTTTACGGTCATTGGCGCAACAACGCGAGCCGGGTTACTTTCCGCACCGTTACGTGACCGATTCCAGATGCGTGAACATCTCGATTTTTACCCGGAAGTGGACTTGGCGATGATTCTTGCGAGAAATGCGGCGAAACTCCGCGTCGAAATGGAACCGGATGCCGCGATGGAGATTGCGCGCCGTAGCCGTGGTACTCCGCGAATTGCGAATAACCGACTCCGGTGGGTGCGTGATTATGCTGTAAGTAGGGCGAATGGTGTGGTTACACTGGAAGTAGCTCGACATGCAATGAAAATGCAAGAGATCGACACGCTCGGCCTAGACCGACAAGATCGGAAGTATCTGGAAGTGATTCTCCGTGTCTTTAATGGTGGCCCGGTCGGCGTTGAGGCGGTCGCGCACACGATGAATGTCGCGCCTGATACGCTGGTGGATGAGGTGGAACCGTTCCTGCTACGCAGTGAGTTAATTATTCGTTCACCCCGTGGCCGAATGCTGACAGAGAAAGCCGTACGGCACCTGAGAAGTATGAAGTTTTAAAGTGATTACGTGGAGACTAGCGGTGTCTTTTACTGTATTTTTACATTAATGACGTTTTAAATCTATAAAAAGAGATATAAAAGGGAGATGACATGTTTCGTGCATCTCCCTTTTTCTGGACTTTTTAGCTTTTTAGCTTTTAGCCCGTCGGAAACCGAGTTCTACCAGCCAACCAATTACTGCGAGTAACAAGAAAAACCGCCATACCGGGAACGTCTGTAACACGAACCGCGCGTCTGGCGTTGGCGTGCCTGTCGGGAAAATCGTCGCTAAATCTGGTTTCAGACTTCCACCTGTACTCTGCGCAAGTGTCACCAGTGCCGTATTCATATCCTCCTGGCGATCCGGCAAAAATTCATCCGTAAGCGACTGGAGCGTCGTGGCCGACCACGTCCGAACGCGTCCGTCTACCGTCGCGGTTAGTGTCAAGTCATACTTCCGTCCCGGTTCAATTTTCACACGCGTTCCGTAAACCCCCGGTGCTACCGGTAATAACCGTCGCGGAGCGTCTTCCGCCAACGTTTCACTCGCCGAGGATTTTTTTAGCGAGGATTCACTGGTAAGCATTTCACCCGTAATTTTCAGTTCCGGCATGCCGTCCAACGTACTCGTTGTGGGAGCTTTTAACGTCACATTTAACCATTCACCACGAAAAGCCATCTGAATCTGAAAATCTTTCAGCGCGTCTTTCCGAATCGTATGCGCAATTAACCGTCCCCAGAACCGGTCGAAATCCGGCCACCCACCGCGCCACGTCTGTAACCACTGTGGTGACTCCATGTCCGACGTAAATGCCATCACTTTTCCGCGTCCGAATTTCCACCATGCGAGAATCGGGTCTTCTTTCTCACTCGCAAAAATTACGCGTGATTCAGGTTTCGCTGCCGTCTGAACGTATCCAAGTAACGGTGGAACCCGTGTAAAGTTAAAATTCAGGAATCCCGGAATGGACGAAATCTGCCGTACCGGTGTGCGAGCTTCCACGACGCCGATTTTCGCAGCCGAGACCGTTTCCGCCTCGAAAATCACCGGCATCGTTCCCGGCTCGACACACACATACGCATTTCCGTCGCCGACTTTCGCCATGTCCGCCAGCAAGTTGGGTTCCGCTCCGCTTCCCAGCGCAATCGTGGAGATGGAAATCCCCGCCTCCTGAATCTTTCGGGCAGTTTCCATGAAATCAGCCGGAATGGAAATACCGTCCGTCATCAGAATGATATGTTTCCGTTCCGCTGACACCTCTTCGAGCGCCCGCGCCGACTTTTCCAACGCGAGATTCATGTTCGTTCCGCCTTTCGCGGTAATTTTATCAATATACGTAAACGCTTTTTCTCGATTTTCCTCCGTTAAATCACGTATCGGCACAATCCATTGACTCGAATCCGCGTAGATATGCACTCCAACCTGGTCTTGCGGTCCCAGAACGTTCATCGCACCTTTCACTGCGTCTCGCGCCAACGCAATCGCTTCCCCCTCCATCGACCCGGAACGGTCCACGACAAGCACCAGTGCCAACCCCTCACGCGGTCGGTTTTCATCCGGAATACACAACACCGGCAACATTTTCTCAATCTGCGTTCCGCGATACCCACCCGAAGTGAACGCTTGGTCGCCACCGATGACCAAAAGTCCGCCACCATCCTCAGAAACATACGTATTTAACACGTCGAAAGTTCCCGCTGGAATCCGCGCTGCCGGGATGTTTGACAGAATCACCAGCCCGTACTCCCGCATTTTCTCCAACTCGGTCGGCATGTTCTCCGGAATGCACGTTTCCACCTCGATGAACTCTTTTTTCAAGACCGAGCGCAACATATCTCCGAGATTTTCCACACGTTCCACCAAGAGAATTTTCTGATGTGGCACAATCTGTGTGACGGCGGAAACCGTGTTATTCTGCGGTAAAAGGTCGAATTTCGCGTCTGGTGAAATCGTCGCTTTCCATTCCGTCACCGATTTTCCGTCTCCTTTATTCATCATCACAACAGGAACCTGAAAACGCACACCACGCACACCCGGTTTCTCAAAAATGAGCGTCTGTGTTTCGACCAGCTCGCCATTTCGCTGCAAATCGATTTTCAGCTCACCGACCGCCTGCGTCGCGTTCACGAAAAGGTCCATCCCAACAACTTCACCCTCATAAGCGGAAACTGGAGCGACGAAGCGTGTAATCCACGTTTCCGCCTGCGCCGCACTCTGCGTTCCATTCTCTGTTCCATTCTGCGTACCTGGAACCTTTCCGACGGGAGAGCACTGAACGACGTTTATTGGAATCGACGTATCAACACTCGGTGTCTCACAATCTTCCGTGTTATTTTCCACGTCTGCTTCAGTTTTTCTGTTTTTTCCAGTTTCCACGTTCAGTTTCGCACCGAGATTCGACATACCGTCCGTGAAGAGAATTACTTCCGGAACATAATCTTCCGGAGCCAGCGCAGACGCAGCTCCTAGCGCAGCGGCGAGGTCCGTCATCTGCGTGTCACACCCATTTTCAGGACGGTTCAGTATTTCATCCCAAGAATTCGCCATCACCCCCGGCGTTCTCGCGAAGGGCAGAAAAATGCACTGATTTCCACGGCCGAGTTTCGCCGCGTCAGCAATTCCAGCAAGTGTCGGATTCTCCCGCCACGTATATTCCGGCACACTCCCGCTCACGTCCACCGCGCAGACGACGTATTTAGAGTAGTTTCTCCACGTTACGACTGGCCCGACAAGAGCTGTCACGAGAAGCAGAACCACCGTGCAACGCAGTGTTAAAATCGTCACAGACCGCAAGCGCGACTGCCGTGTCAACCCTTTCCGCCAGTACAGCCAAAGCGGTATCAAAACGAAAATCAGGATTAGCCAAAATGGACGTTCAAGGAAAATGGACATGGCATTAAATATTAAAAAATGAATGAACGAAATGAATAAATGTCTGCGACTAGTCGCTATTATACTAATCACGCATGAAAATTCAGGGAAGGACGGTCCTTTTGGTTGTTATTTCAGCGACGCGAAACGACGGAAAATCGGAATTTTATAAGCGTGGGCATAAATTCTAAACACCAACACAAGATTTCACTGAGTAAACTCGGAGAAATCTATGCTACCCGTCTCGATTTAACGCTCGTGGAAGAAACCATTTTTTGCAAAAATAGGTTTCTCCCAGTCCCTCATCCAAAAAAACTCCTAATCGCGACTACGTCGCTTGCTTCTTTACTTGTGTTTATTTTTTTACTCCAGCCACCGACGCTGATAAAAATACCACTCCGCGACCCACGCGCCCGCAATCAGTAGCACGAGAATCGTCCACATCGGAATAATATCTTCACCCGGAAATACAAAAATCTTTTCCGGCGGCGTCGGAACATTTAAATTACTATCCGTGAAACCGTCTTCTGGCGTCCAGTGTGTTTCCACACCCCGTAAAATCCGCGCATCGGACGCGTCCGTGTGAATCATCCAGTCGAAAGAATACTGCAAAAATCGCGGGAAATCATCTGCCAGAATCCAGTCGCTCTGTGTCAAGTCGCACGATACCAACACGCTCCGCGTTGCGTTTTTGTTCTGTGCTTTTCCACTTTCCGCGTCGTTTCCCTTTCCCGTTTTTTCCGCGTCCAGCCCCCACGCCAACTCGGTCATTTCGACAGTTTTCGCCTGTTTCGCGAAGTTCTTATCTTCCTCCGCCACGTTATTATTTTCATTTACTTCCAGTGCGCTCTGCGAGAACAGCCACGGCACGACCGTCACCCCTTTTTTGGGCGACAACGCATACGTTCCTGTAAACCCGATTCCGGCAGTTGAGATTCCACTCCGTAGTCCGTCCAGCCACGGCATAATGACATAATCCCTTGCCGTTTCACTTCGTTTCCAGAGCCCAGTCGCTTCCGGAGGCGCAAAAAACAGAGTTCTTGCCATTACGCAGTCCGCTGGATTCTCGCTATTTTCATCGCTTCCCGAGCTTCCCGAATTTCCGTAAATTTTCGCTCCGCTTTCCGGCAATGTCCGGTCAAAAATCACGATTTCGTACCGTTTCACACCATTTTCGTCGACCGAGAACGGTTCCGTGGGGAGTTTCGCCATTTCCTCCGCGCTTAACCGAGTCCCCGTAGTCGCCGTGACGCGCTCCAGCGTGACTCCCGGAAGCGCAAGTACTGCATTTTCCAGAAGTGTGTTCGGTTCCTGAGGTGTCACGACCGTCACACGATACGAAAAAGCCTCGAGTAACCGCGTTTCCGTCACATTATCTTCCGCCAGCGCGTCCACATCGACTTTCTCACTCTCTTTCGGCAAGAATTCCGCCCGAATTCTAACCGCGCCCGGTTCCTGAATCGTCACTGTCCGCGTCAACAGTCCACCGTCCGCGAGCGCAGGAATCTCGATAGGAAGTTCCGAAACCGTTTCTTTTTCGTTCTCTTTTCCGTCAGCATTTTCATTTACGTTTTCAGAACCATACGTAATCCGTAATGTTCCCGATGCGGTTTTCGCGCCGTAATTCCGTAATGAAACAAAAATCTCAGCCAATTCCGGTTTCAGCGCGTCACGACGCTCGACGCTGAGCGTTTCCAGCTGGACATTTCCCACCGTCTCCCCCGCCGGAATCCATCGGACCGTTTCATCTTTTAGAACCTGCTCGGACAGCGGGAAAGAACCGTCACTGACGAGAATCACGTGATTCGTTTTCGCGTCCCACTCGCCACCAGTCCCTGCCTTAATTAGGGCTTTCGCCATCGAGACCGCCTCATGAATCGGTGCGCTTCCCCCAATCTTCGGTAACTTACCTTCTTCCAACGCAGACAGAATCTGCACGCGGTCATGCGACATCCGCGAGTGAATCTGAATCGTCTCCCCCACGACTAAAACAGCCAGCGAGTCGACATAACCCATGTTCTGAACCAGTTCCCGTGCCTTCTCCTGAGCCAGCGTGTAACGCGTTTTACCAGTGGAATCCGTTACGCTCATACTTGCCGTTGCGTCCAGAACCAGTACCACGCGCTGAGGCCGACGCCAACACGGCTCAGCCAACGCCGTCACCAACACGAGTAGAATCGCTAACTGAATCACGAGCGACACGCCCCACCGTTGCCGCTGCCACGCGCGACGCGGATGAAGAAGTGGAATCGCCTTCCGCCACAGCGCTCCCGTCACGACTTCCGCCTGAGGCCGACGTGCTCTCCATAGGTAAAACAACACGAGCGGAACCGCCAGCGCAAGCCAAATAAACGCGTATGGATGGATAAATGTAATCATGATGGAGTGGTTCTGTAATTAATCCCAAAAAACATACAATAAATACAAGCAATCGAAGATTGCGATTAAAAGGTTTTTTGAACTTTTTAATCTCGACTGCGTCGCTTGCTTTTAAATATTTTATTTTATTTTATCAATTTAAATATTAAGAGTTTTTTGAAGGGGGAGTGTGAGGGGGAAACAATTTTGCAAAAATGGTTCCTCTCTCACGAATATTTATCGGTTCTGTTTCTAAACACTAACGCAAGATTCCACCCTGCGGGAGGAACTTGCTAACCGGAATGTCGTTGCGCCCGTGGGAGAAACCATTTTTGCAAAATAGGTTTCTCCCAGACCCTCTTCCAAAAAAACTTTTAATCGCGTTCTACGAACGCTTGCTTTTTTTGTTCTTTCTTTTTTTAATTTGTTTCTATTCTTTTATATATACTCTTTCCACGGATTCGCCGTCGCCGCACCAGCCGGAAGTCCGAGAGCCTGGAAAAAGACCCCGCCTTCCGTCTCGCCCGCCGAAACCTGCGTGTACGAAATTCCCCGACGCTCGAAAAACGCGCCGACACTCGCGATATAATCATCATACAGACGCTGATACGCCGCCAAATCACGCTCCGTCAGCGTAATTACCTGCCGATAATCCCGGCTCGCATCGTAAATATCCACGTCGCCGACGAAATTCTCCGCCCGATCGACCGGGTCCGTCAGATGAATCGCTCGGCAAGAGAACCCCGATGCCGTCAGTTTCTCGAACCCCTCCGCGAAATCACGCTCGAACGAGTCCGATTCCCCGAAAAAGTCGCTCAAAACGTACACTTCCCCCGGCTCGCGCTTCATCGCAAGAAACGCTTCTGCCAGAAACCCGAAATCGACCAGATTCGGCTCGTCCGACAGTTTCATTCCCTCCAGAAAACGGAGAAATTTCCCCATTTTCTGCGCGTGACACAACACTGGAAACAGCGTGAAATCCGGTGTGAACGTTCCGAACTCCAGCAACGCGCCCGACGTGAGCAGTCCAGCCGCCAAAACCGCCGCCGCACGCCGAGCCGCCGTGAATTTCTTCGGACGAAACGCCATTCCGTACGACGTATCCAGCAACAGATACACCCGCCGTTGCGCCGTCCCTCCGTAAACGCGGACCCACAACTCGTCGTGACGAGCACAGATTCCCCAATCGATTCGTTTGGGGTCGTCCCCGGTCGAGTAATCGCGCATTCCGGTCACTTCCGTACCGCCCGCCGGCAACCGTGTCGGCTTCACCGGCGACAAAATCCCGCCACCGTACCTCAACGCCGTCTGAACGCTAAAATTTAATTGACGCTCGAATTCAGGAGTGAAAATGTTTTCGATTTTCATGATAATTATGGAAAATAACGCAATAAAATGCAAGCAACCGAAGGTTGCGATTAAAAGTTTTTTTGGAAGGGGGACTGGGGGGAAACCTATTTTGCAAAAATGGTTTCCTCCCACGATGGTAGAATTGCCACGGGTAGCAATTTTCTCCCGATAAGGTGAAAATTTGCGTTAGTGCTTAGTCTATTGAGGTAAAACGAAGTCCTGCGGACTGCGACACGGGACACGTCGCCTCCCATGATTTTACTTCAAAATCTGTTCCAGAATCGCGTCTTTCGAAATTCCTTCCGCTTCGCCACGGAAATTGAGGAAAATACGGTGGCGGAGAACCGGTAACGCCATTTTTAACAGGTCGTTTTTCGTCACATCCTGCCGTCCCTCGACCGCTGCGGAGAATTTACCCGCCAAGACCAACGCCTGAATACCACGCGGACCGATTCCGTACCGCACATAATCCTTCACCATCGGCGACGCTTTCGCCCCCGTCGGCTGGGATGCCTCCAGCAACGAGACACACCAGTTGCACAAATCATCCGAAATCGTCACATTTTTAATAATCTCGCGCATTTTCAGAATCCGTTTTCCGTCCACGACGCTCCGCAAAACCGGTAACTGCGAGCCGGTCGAACGCTGTAAAATCGTCGCCATTTCCGCCGGTTTCGGCATGGTCATTTTCGTCTGGAATAAGAACCGATCGACCTGCGCTTCGGGCAATGGATACGTTCCCTCCTGCTCCAGCGGGTTCTGCGTCGCAATCAACGTGAACGGCGACGGTAAATCGAACAACTCCGTCGAAACCGTAATCGCTTCCTGTTCCATCGCCTCTAACATCGCCGCCTGTGTCCGGGGCGTCGTCCGATTTATCTGGTCGACCAACACCACACTCGCGAATAACGGACCTTTCTGGAACTCGAACGCACGGCGTCCCTGTGCCGTTTCCATAATCACATACGTCCCAATAATATCCGTCGGCATGAGGTCCGGCGTACACTGAATCCGACTCGACGCCAACGTCACAATCTCCGCGAGCGACTTGCCCAAGTGCGTTTTTCCCGTGCCCGGCAGACCTTCTACCAACACGTGTCCACCGAGAATCAGCGCCGCCAGCGCCGTCCGAACCGCCTCGCCCTGACCGACGACCGCTTTCTGAAGTTCATGCTCCAACTTCTCATAATCCGCCGCCACGCCCTGTACCAGCTGCGCCATTTCCTCACGTGTATATGCCATATCGGACTCCTGATTTTTTTGAATGAAAATGAAATCGTGTTACTGAGTACACGGACATCTCGCTCGCATGAATCCTCTTTATCACTTCAAGAGCGGGGAGACGCCCACACACCCAGTATTTACATATTTTATAGTATAAACCGGAATGCAGAAAATTTCCAGACCCCGGAGACACTTTTTTTACAAATTTTCCGAAAAAAAACGAAAAGATTCCCGAAACTCGCTCAAAAACAAGCCGAAAATCTTTCCGTTTCTTTTTCGTTACGGAATCACCTCCGTTTTTACCTAGAGATTATCCCGATTTACTCTCGTTTCTACTTCTGATCTTACTTCCGTTTTCGAGCGTAAAATCCCAAGAACGATGCTCCCATAAGCAACAGTACCCACGTCGTCGGCTCTGGAACGCCCTCACCACCCGGAATTACAGGAATACCAGAACCGTTAAACGCCAACTGTAACATTCCGTTACTCTTGTCAAACGCCAAACCCCATTCCGTATCCACATTCGGGTCATTTAACTCAAAATGATTAATCACGTCACCGAGAATTTCCAAGGCCGAATCACTCATGCCAGCCATACTAATTAAATCGTATGTTGTGTCTTCATTCAGTGACGAGGTCCCCAACAGAGTCAGGATAATATCATCACCAATCACCGATTCATCTGTAAATTCCATCACAGAATCATCCGTATAATTGGTCAGATCCATCACAATCTGAGCACCCTTTTCAAGACGAATCTGTCCGAGGTAATCTCCCGTAAGCGTTCCCCCTTCCTGAATCGTCAGACCGCCACCGATTTTACCCGCATTTTTCAGCGTCGCCCCGTTCATAACCGTAACCGGTGAGTTTTTTAGATTCGCGGTACTCGTCAGTTCCAACGTACCGCCCGCGATTACCGTGTCGCCAGAATAACTCAAATCATTACTCGTCAGCGTCCACGTATTATTACCGACTTTCCGGATTCCCATCTCGAAAATGGTATCACCTCCACCAAAATTATGATTCTGGTTCAAAATATTCCCGGAGAACGTATGATTCGCGTAGTCCGTATCATTTCCGACTTCCACGACGATATCCGTTAAATTTTGACCACTCGCGTTGCTTGGTCGAATCGTGCCACTTCCGGTAATCATACCGACTTTTCCATCCACAGCCACGCCACGGTCAACGAAACAGAGTTGCGTTCCCGGCTCTTTTCCGTCCGCGTTCGCCACGTTATTCTCAATGGTCATACTACTCATGTCACTCGCCGTATTTATGACTAGTGCGGTTTTATTTGCCTTCAGTGTTCCGTCGAAACCGGATAAGTCACCAGAAAACGTCAGAATATTCTGCCCGGACGCTAAAATCGTACCTGTCCCGGAGATATTTTTCGTAAAATCACCTTCCGCCGCGATTTCCAACGTGTTACCATTCAGTTTCCAGTTAACCGTACTGTTATTATTCGTGAGCGCAAGCGTTCCACCTGTCAGCTCAACTGTGTTCGTGCCGGTAATTCCCTTATTTAATGTGAGTTTTTTACCATCCGCAATGTCAATTTTACTATCTTTCGTCGTAGCAACCTGATTCTCTAACGTCACATCATTCGTGATTGTCCGTAACGTTCCGCCGTTCAGCGTGACGATACCATTTCCGAGAGCTTTTCCATTATCAATTTCCAACACACCACCAGTAATGGTTGTGCCACCAGTATAACTGTTATTCGTGCCGGTCAGCGTCCATGTGTTACTTCCGACTTTTTCGACACTCATCGTGTGGTTGCCATTAGCGAAATTCGCACTTGATGTATGATTTTCGTACTCAGTATCGTTGCCGACGACTAACCGGACGGTTTTCCCTGCGGTACTGGAACCGCTAGGACGCACCTGTCCGCCAGCGATGGAAATCATACCAAACTGGAACGGCGTTTCGTCCGCGTCGGAAACCAGTGCCACCCCTCCGTTATTGTCAGCAGCCGTAATCGCACCCGTCATAGCAACGTTTTTGAGGTTCGTCGCGCTTTTACGGAACAGATACCACCCCTGCTCAAGATTCATTTCGCCCGAAAATCCCGACGTATCGCCCTCGATATTCAGAATTTTCCCATCAGGCGCGGACAGTGAAATTTTCTTATTCGTGCCGGTAATCGTTCCACTTAATGTATGATTATTATCCGCAAGCGTAATTTTACTGTCAGCGGCGACGATGATATTATTCGCTACGGTCATTTCATTACCCGACATCTTGAGCGTTCCGCCATTCAGCGTGACGTCACCAGTTCCGAGAGCGTTTCCGCTCTGGATTTCCAGCGTTCCGCCCGTAATTTTCGTTCCGAGAGAGTATTTATTATTGCCGTTGGTCAGCGTCCACGTGTTCGAGCCGACTTTCTCAATACCCATATTCCACGTTTTTCCAGAACTATTATCAAATTGGTCGATAATTTCTCCGGTAAACGTGTGATCCTCGTAATTCACATCGTTTCCGACTTTCGCAATAACTTTATAATCATCATGATGCGCATTGCTTGGACGGAGCGTGCCGGCGCCGGAGACCATACCGATTTCCGCGACTGCATCTTCAGAGAAAGTGATGATCTTTCCATTCGTCACAAGTTGCGCGCCAGACATTCCGTGTTCTTTATTACGAAAAACAATCGCGCCACCCGTGTTGACCTGAATGGTTCCCGTAAAACCGGAAAGGTCGGTGTAAACATGCGGAGCAAAAGCGGACGACGCGAAATTCAGCGTCCCGCTCCCCGACGTTTTAAGATTAAGATTCTCCGTGAGAACCGTGACTTTCCCTTCCGTGATTTTCATCTCTCCGCCACCGGTGAAGTTAGCGTTGATTTTCAATTCACCCACGCCGAGTTTCTCGACGATCGCAGTCGAACTGTCATAGTCGTTCATCCGAATCGTTCCGGTTTTATTATCCGCCGCGCTAATCGTGAGCGTTTTTCCCTTCGCGACGGTAAATTTACCACTATCTTCATTAAATGCAACCGACTTGCTACGAATCGTCATTTTATTAAGCGTAATCGACGCATTATCCGTAGCGCTCACGCTTCCCGCAAATAAGAAACCACCGTAATCGCCACTTCCGCCCGCTGCTGTAATGGAACCACCGTTGAGCGTCACGTTTCCGAGATTAGAGTGATTATTTGTCACCGAGTTATGAATCGTTCCACCATTTACCGTGATTACGTTTAATGGATCGGCTCCCAAACCCGGTTTTCCGAGCGCGTTCGTATTCGAGAGCTTCAACGTTGCACCATTTTCAACGGTAATCGCTCCGGTTCCTAATCCAGAGAAATTGTCGCCTCCCGGAGCATAATTAACTTCCAACGTTCCCGCCTTCACAGTTGTTGTGCCGGTATGTGTATTACGATTTTTGATAATGTACGTACCGTTCCCCTCTTTTACGAGGTTCTTGTCCCCCGTAAGTACAGTTTCTTGCGTTCCTTCAGTCACAACTACATTTTCTGCTGCCAAAACTGGGACAGAGAGAGCAAAAATCATCAAAATGGCTTCACATATCGGTTTCATCATTTATCTCGTTTCATCTTCAGGACTTCTTTCCCCTCCTTAATTAAAGAGGGGAACTTTAATAAGAATCATCTAACCTTATCGTTATCAAGTTATGATTTCTTTCTACGTTTCTTCATCACAACCAGACCAGCACTTGCCAGCAGGAGTAATAACATCGTGGACGGTTCTGGAACTGCCATATCACTCATCGTGCCCATTAGGTAAATATCGCCATCTTCGTCCTTTCCCCAGAACCACGTTCCGACCGCGTCTTCTGTGTTGAGCGCAATCTCCAACGCTTCAAGACTCATTCCACCTTCAGAGGAAGCAAGAACCTCAAATTCATAAATTGCTTCCGGATCGTCGAAGAACGTGTCGTCCACGATGATTTTCAACATCAGACCGTCAGTCGTTGTAATGCCGTCAGCCACAGTTAATGGCTGTTTATTCTGTATTACCGCATTGTAAACGTCCTTGTTCGTTAGGTTAATCGTGTACATCGCGCCTTTATCGAACAACAGACGACCACTAACATGACCGACACCCCCCATGAAAGCACCACTTTCGATGTGTACATTCGCATCAATCGTACCACCACTAAGCTGCAACATACCACCGTTATTCACAACCACGTCTTTCGTAGAAGTAATCGAGCCACCGTTTGCGACGTTCAACGTTCCACCTTTCACTGTGAAGTCAGAATTCAGCGTTCCCGCTACATTCAACGTTCCAGCCTCGACTCTTGTTCCGCCAGTGTAAGTATGTTCTTTACTTGTCAGCGTCCATGTTCCCGTTCCGACTTTCGTAACACCAATAACGTTATCACCATTATTCAGAATCTTTCCACCGTAAGTCGCGTCCGTGTTCAGACCACCGACTTGAATTTCAAGATTCTTTACAGCGTTGTTGACGCTCGCACGGATTTCGCCACCGTTTCCGGAGAGTTCACCTAATTCGTAAACGCCCGATTTTCCCGCCGCAGAATAAAGGTAAAAGTTACCATTATCCGCAACGTATTTACCGCTCGCACTAGATGCTTGCGAACCGTTGAAACCGAGGAACGCATTATTCTTAACAACAATCGTACCTGTGAATTGGGAACCGTCACCATGAATCTGTAATTGCGTGCCAGCACTACCATTACCGGCAAGCGTTAAAGTACCAGAACCGGTCAGTGTCTTCTTGACATAAACCTGTCGCTCCGAAGCAGGGTCCGTGAAATTCATCGTGGAGGAGGTGTTTTCTTCAACAACCACATTCTGAATATCGAGATTATTCGACGGTTGTGCGAAAGTACCACCCGCAAAAGTGATGTCCGTAACTTTGGAAGCAGCGTTTACAACTTTCAGCGTTCCATCCGTCGCAATACGGATTGGTGAATCAATTTTTGTCGAAGTGTCCTGGTTTCCAAGTTCCAGTGTTCCCCCCTGAATGTCAATCAACGACGGTGTGGAAATATCTGCTTTTGCGATGACGGTACCACCTTTAATGGTGACTTTATCGACATTCACTTTCGCCATTGTCGTCCCCATTTTCTGGAAGAAGACCGCGCCTGTCGCACTTTCCGTTGCGTCGATGACCATTTCGGAACCGACAATCTCGCCATTTAGTACGATTTTGTCACTTCCCATCTGCAACAACGTACCACCGTTGAAGGTTATTTTTTGATTCACATCATAATTAAGTCCATGCGTCCGGTTCACCGCCAACGTACCATCTTTTTCGACCGTGACCGAGCCAAAACTGTTCATGACCCCCGTCGCTTTTCCGTCACCGACACCGAGCTGAAGCGTACCTTCTGTAATTTTCAGGTCTCCCGTCGCTTTAACCGTGTCATTGGTCCAAGTCCACGTGCCGGTTCCGACTTTTTCGACGTTCAGTCTCGTGGTAACCCATTCATTATTAATATTATACGCATTGTCTGCGAAAATACCAGCGAAAGTTCCCGACATGTCCGCACCACCAACTTGGATATTGACAACGGTTCTTCCTTCATTCGTAGCGTTTCCACCCGGGCGGACGGTTGCAAATTTATTATTCGTTTCCAACATTCCCATTTCAAAAACGTCCGTGTCCGTCTTGGGAACGAAAACAACACCTTCGCCACTCGTACCATTGTCTAGAATGTAACGAGCCAATGCGCTACTTCCTTTTGTACTTCCGTCATCTGTATTATAGTTGAATCCAAGCCAACTCTGTTTCAAAATGACCGTTCCAGCAAATACGGAATTGTCACCCTGGAAGTGTAACTGTCCGTTACCCGTTTTCGTAATCGTCCCGGAGCCAGTCATGTTTCCGAGCAGTTTCAGATCACCACCGTTACTAGCGATTGTACTATCAGAGCGTACTTCAATATCGATATTCTTGGATAAATGAATTTCACTTGCGGAGTTCATCAACGTACCACCGTCGAGAACCAAGTCGCCTGTTCCGAGAGAACCGTTATTCCGAATATCCAGAACGCCTTCTTTCAGAATCGTTGTACCGGAATAATTCGCATTCGCGCCAGCGAGAACGAGAGTTTTCTCTCCCTCTTTCACGACGGTTCCCGTTCCGTGGAGTTTATCCGTGTTAATCTGAATATTTCCGCCTTCCGTTGAGAATGTCAGTCCCGGAAGCGCCTCTTCACCTTCCGCAGGGGCTACGTCCGTGACGTGAATCGCATAACCATAAACATTCGTCGTCGTTCCGAGATTCTTAACCGTACCACCGTTGGCATAAATATTAAATGAAATATTCCCCATCGTGTTATTACGGTTAAACGCGAGCGTTCCGCCCTTTTCGAGCGTCACCGGCAAGTTCCAAGAACCACCCTTATCATCACCCGCTCCGTACTGGAGAACTGCTTTCGGACCGGAAATCGTCACGGAGTTTTTCGCTGGGTCCATGTCGGAAAGACCACCAGTGGAGGGCACAATAACCGTCCCGTCTCCCTTAATGGTAAGTTTCGCATTTTCATTATAGGGTTCCCTGTTCCCCATGAAATCCAAGATGGTTCCCAGTGTGAGGGTACTTCCATTCTGAAGTTCGATAATCCCGGCATTCGGATTATTCGCCGGATTACGGAAGAAGATTCTACTCGCGGTAATGCTCGAATCTTGCGTGACGGTAATCTTTCCGCGAATCAGGAAATTCCCATATTGGGACGAATTCGACGAACCTTCCGACGTGAGCGAACCACCCGCCAACACGATATTTCCCACGTTGACATGCGTCGCAGCCGAGGAATTCAGTTTCGCTCCGTCAGCCACGGTAATCGTCACATTCTGGATTTCATCTATTCCCAGTGTGTTTTCGACACCCAGATCAAGCATCGTCCCCGCCCCTGTCACGGAAATGGAAACGTGAGAACCCATCCCGGTTACCGCTTTCGTCAATTTAACCGTACCACCACCGGAAACATCCCATGAGACCGGTAATTTTTTACCTGCGGTATCGTTCACCTCACCGAAGTTGATAATACTATTAATCGTCAACGTTTTTCCGGAATCGACGATAAAGTCACCACTTTTGGGATTGTAATCTCCACCATTATGGCGAATCAGAATTTTCTGCGCGTCAATAGTGGCGTTATCCGTGACACGAACTTCACCCGACATGAGGACGTTTCCGAAATCGCTCGCCTTTCCCGTTGAGGTGATTTTCCCACCGTTCAGGACGACATCTCCGAGATTAAAGTGACCATTCACGGAACTGTTAATCGTTCCACCGTTGACCGTGACCTTTACCTTATTATCCGCCAAACCGAAAACGTTCCCCATCGCAATGTCGAGCGTTCCACCCTGATTCACGGTAATATTCTTTGAAGACGCCATCGGTTGCGCGAGTTTCAGCGTACCACTATTAATCGTCGTGGGACCAGTGTAGTTGTTGCCCGCATTATTGAGCGTATACGTTCCGGTTCCTTCTTTCACGAGACTTGCCTCACCAGTGAAAGGCTGATTGCCGGAGTTTTGCGTATTACCATCTGCATAAACAGTGTAAACCGTCGCGCCCGTCGGTAAAATCGTCAGAGACGATAATGATACTGGTACAATGTTCGTCAATGCGGTATTTTCGGAGATAGTCAGCATCTGCGACGCAGAACTTGCCGTATTCACAGGTACCAACGCAACCGTTCCACCATTAATAATACTGTCATTATAAATAAGGGAGGAAGTCGGATTAATAATGCCTGATTTAAACGTCGTGCTGTTCGGCGTCGCCGTAAATACCGCTGCCTGGGTAGAGCTCGCCAGCAACAGGGAAATAATCGTTCCGATAAACGTTTTGCGCACCGAGGAGGTCATGGGTTACTCCTGAAATAAATGGGTATATGTTATGACTCTATTCGTATTTCGTGGCGTATTGATCGCGTTGTGTATGCATAGTATACTACAACACACACATAAATAAGATAAACACCTTTCAATCCATTATTTTATACCACTCCCCCTGAAATGTCAATCAAAATTATCAAAAAACCTCAAAATTTCTCAAAAAAAGTGAAAAAAAACGAAAAAACACTTGCACGTTCTTCAGAAGTATGTTAAAATACAATGAATTTAATAATGGTAACGCCCGTGACCTTTTAAAGCCTTCCCTATTAGGTGAGGTGTCGAATGTCAGTAAGGTGGAGAGGCAAGGATAACTTCATGAATAACCGTTTATGAATATAACGTCTTTAAAAGACTTCCATCTCGTTCCCGTTATCATGTTACCTCCTCTGAAAGAGGAGATTGTCTTTAACTTAGGAGTTTTATATGTTTAAACCATTTTTTTCATTTATGTTCCTGACAGGAGTGAGTCTGTTCATGAGTATAACTGCTGTTAACGCGGATACGCCCGCCGAATTTAAAGCACGGGTAGACGTGGAACTTAACCGTGACCTGAATCTCTGGTATCCGCTTTCTATCGACATGGAGAATGGTGGGTATCATTCTATTATTTCCCGTGAGTGGAAACTCCAGCCGTACGAGACGAAAGGAATTGTTCAGCAGGCGCGTATGGCATGGGTCGCTGCGGAAGTCGCTCTACGTCGGCCGGAGTGGCGGAAGGAACTGGAACCGTTCTCGCATCAGGGAGCACTTTTCGTCGCGAATAAAATGTGGGATGCGGAATACGGTGGCTTTTACTGGGAAGTAAAAGCGGACGGAACTCCATTGTCGCAGGAAAACTCGGAGATGAAACATGCTTATGGAATTGCGTTCGCGATTTACGGATTGGCGAATGCTTACCGACTCACTGGGGATGAAGCGTTGTTGAATCGGGCGATTGAGGGATTCCAGTGGCTCGACAAGAATGGACATGACGCGGAATTTGGCGGTTATAAAGAAGCGTTTTACCGCGACGGAACGCCGATGATGGCTCCACCGAAAGACCGTCCGGAAGTGGTTAAGGGAAAAACGCGTGAATTGCTCGGCTGTAAATCAATGAACTCTCACCTTCACCTGATGGAAGCGTTTATTGAGCTGTACCGCGTCTGGAAAGATGATACGCTCCGTAGTCGACTGGAAGAATTAGTCGTAATTATGCGGGATAAAGTGACCACGTGGCCGGGTGCCATGCGTCAGTTTTTCCGTGCGGACTGGACACCGGCGGCGACGTATGTTTCTTTCGGTCATGATGTAGAGACCGCGTATCTTCTGGAAGAAGCTCTGGAAGTTCTCGGCAAAATGGACGATGAAAAAACTCTGGAAGTCTGTAAGAACCTCGTAGACCACGCAATCGAGTTCGGCTGGGATAAGAAAAATGGTGGCTTCTATTATGATGGCGCGACTTTTGGAGCTGAACCGGCGGATTCCACGAAATTCTGGTGGGTTGAGGCGGAAGGGCTCAACGCACTGTTGCGGATGTACGTCCGTTACGGAGAGCAACAGTATTATGACCTGGCACTGGCTCAGTGGAATTTCATTGAGGAAAAGATCATCGACGCGGAATTCGGTGGTTGGTATCCGGTAGTCGACGCAGACGGAAGTAATCCACGCGGTCTCGATAACCGATTCTCGCAGGTATCTCACGGACTGGAAAAAGCGCACCTCTGGAAGACGGCGTATCATGAAGTACGCGCACTTCTGAACGCTTCCGACATGCTAGAGAAATGCGTTGAGAAGAAATAAAACCCTTACAGCCTCCCCTTTTTAAAGCCTACTCTTTTAGGGAAGGTGGCGAGCATCCGCGAGATAGAGGGATGGGGTAACTTCATGAATAACCGTTTAATTATGGAATCTCTTGAAGATTTCCCTCCTGCCCCCTCCCTGCTATCGCGGTATCTCCTCTAAAGAGGAGGCAGGGGTATTCCCGCCCCCCTGTCTGGGTGATGAGTGATATATTATTCTCTTAAAAAGTAATATATCACTCATTCCCCTCTACTACCTTTTAAAGGTTGGGACGTATTCGATTTATTCCAATTAACCTTATACATTCAGGAAAAATATATGATAGAAAAACTTCTTCAGGAAGCGAAAACCGCATTTCAGCAGACTTTTAATCGTGTGCCGAAATGGATTGTGACGGCGCCGGGACGTGTGAACGTTATCGGTGAGCATACGGATTATAATGAAGGTTTCGTCTTTCCGATGGCAATTGAGCGGAATGTGATTATTTGTGCAGCTCCCGCTGTTCCGGAAGATGGCGTGCCGGCAGGAATGGCGAAAGTCGTTTCAACGGCGAAGCGGACGCCTGCGTTACTGAAGCTGGAAGGGGACATTCAGCCTGGTCCTCGGGTGGAATGGTTCGAGTACGTTCAGGGAGTGATAGCTGGTTATCTTGCGGAGAATCCATCGGTGAAGGCGGAATCTTTCGTGGCGGTAATTCATGCGAATGTCCCACTCGGTGCGGCGCTATCCAGTTCAGCAGCTCTGGAAGTTTCCGTGGGAACGCTTCTGGAAGCGATTACTGGTGCGACGGTTGACCCGGTGCGTAAGGCGTTAATCTGCCAACATGCAGAACATGAGTACGCGAAAATGCCGTGTGGGATTATGGACCAGTTCATTTCCGCGATGGGTGAGAAGGACCATATTATGTTGCTCGACTGTCGGGATTACTCGACGAAATTGGTTCCGTTCACGTCGCCGGACCTGAGTATTCTTATTATTAATAGTCGTGTAAAACACCAGCTGTCAGGAAGCGAGTACCCGGAACGTCGCGCCGCGTGTTTCGATTCTGCCAAGATTCTCGGAGCGAAAACGCTTCGTGAGGTGACCATGGAACAACTTGAGGCGGGAAAAAATCAGCTGACAGAGGTTCAGTACCGTCGCTGTCGGCACGTAGTCGGAGAAATTAAGCGTACGACGGATGCGGTGGAAGCGATTCAGAATGGCGATTATGAACGGATGGGACAGTTAATGTATGAAAGTCATACGTCCATGCGCGATGATTTTGAGATTAGCTGTAAAGAACTGGATATTCTGGTCGAGGAAGCGCAGAAAATCGGTATCGCGGGTGGTGTTTACGGTTCTCGTATGACCGGTGGCGGTTTCGGTGGGTGTACGGTCTCGCTAATTCAGACGTCGAAGATGGATTCCATTATGGAAACCATTCGGACGAATTATAAGGCAGCGACGGGGATTAACCCGGATCTTTTCGTGACGCGGCCAGCACAGGGAGCACATATCATCCAGAAATAAAAAGGAAAAAAGAGAAAACACAAGAAGCATGTAATCGAAGATTACGATTAAACGTTTTTTGGGAAGATAGTCTGGGAGAAACCTATTTGGTAAAAATGGTTTCTCTCCACGACGGTAAATTCTCTACAGGTAGCCGATTCTTGCCGACAGGGGAGAACTCGGCGTAAAGTGTTTAGGTATATAACTAAAAATGATAGTTTCACTAATTGGTTATCGTGCGACGGGAAAAACGACGGTGGCGCGGCTGTTGTCGGAGGCGTTAGGGTGTCCGTGGGTCGATTCAGATCGGGAAATTGAGCGTCAGGCGGGGAAGACCATTGCGGAAATCTTCGCGGAGGATGGCGAATTGGCGTTTCGGAATTTCGAGGAACGGATAATCGCGGAACTCTGCATGAAGAAAGAGTTGATTCTTGCGACGGGTGGCGGTGCCATTATGCGGGAAAACACACGTCGGGTTTTGAAGGAATCCGGACCGGTTCTCTGGTTGACGGCATCGGCAGAGACGATTTTGGAGCGTATGAGTGGGGATTCCACGACGAAAACGAGTCGTCCGAGCTTAACGAATCTGTCGGCATTGGAGGAAATCCGTCATTTATTGGAGTACCGAGAGCCGATGTACCGCGAGTGTGCCACGATGGAGATTACGACGGAACTTTGTTCGGCGGAGGAGATAGTGTGCCAGTTGTTGGAGATTGGAGAGAGAAAACCATAAGAAAAGAAAAAAGAAACCGAAAAGAAAAGAACCCAAGAAGCAAGCAATCGAAGATTGCGATTAAAAGTTTTTTTGAGGGGGAGTGTGAGGGGGAACTATTTTGCAAAAATGTTCCCCACTCACCACCGTAACCTCTCTACGGGTAGCCGATTCTTCCCGATAGGGTAGAATTGGCGTAGTGTGTTTAGCCTAAAACCCTAATCCCCCCTGTTTAGGGTGGTGATACTGCTTGCTTTTCAGGTTGTTTTTTGGGGCTTTTATGTTTTTTTGTGTTTTACTCTCAAGAAAGACTATTTTATGATTGCACTTTTAGGTATCATTCTCGGTGTGTGTGTGAACTACATCGCGTCGTCGTGGGGGTGGGAGCCTCGGAAGGATAATCCGTGGAATCGCGTGGATTACTGCCGTCCGTGGTGGTACAAAATCCCTGTCGTGGGGTGGTTCGGCATGCGGAAGGAAGCGGACCGTTTCGGGCGTGGGTTCTGGATTCGTCCCTTGTTGACGGAAGTCGGAATGGGGATTTTTGCGGTCTGGTTTTTCGTGTCGGAGGTTGCAGGAACCGTGATGTTGCTGGAGTGGAATGGGATTCCCGTGACAGACGCGACGGAGGTGACGCTCTGGGTGAGGGTGATTTTCCAGACCATTTTTGTGGCGCTAATGGTAGCGGCAACGTGGATTGATTTCGATGAAAAGACGATTCCAGATGGGATAACGGTTTCCGGGACACTGTTTGCGTTGGTGATGTCGTTCCTTTTCCCGCTGACGATTGGGGTTGCGGAAGATGCACAGACGGGGAAACTGATACCGATTGCGATTCAGTCGCCGACGCAGTTGTTGGACTTTCCGATTTCGCCAATTATGACGGGCGATGATATTCTCGTTCCGATGAATGGGGCGTCGCCGTGTCCGCCGGTGGGGGTGAGACGGAGTGAGAATGACGGCATTTTTGGGTTGGTTTCCGCGTTGGTTTGTTGGTGGGGTTGGTGTTTTGCGCTCATGGAACGTCACTGGCGTCCGCGTCATGGTTTTCGGCGTGCGTGGGTCATTTTCTGGGAGCGATTGGCTCGGACACCCTCGACACGGAGGCTCTGGAACCTCGGTAAATGGGGAACACTTGCGCTGGTCATGCTCTGGGCGACGGGATGGTCACAGTGGCTGACGGTCTGGTCGACACTCATTGGAATAGGTGTTGCGGGCGGTTTCATGTGGCTGATTCGGCTGGCGGGGAAATTCGCGATGGACCGGGAGGCGATGGGATTCGGCGATGTAACACTCATGGCAATGTTCGGAGCGTTTCTGGGCTGGCAACCATGCCTCGTGCTGTTTTTCATTGCGCCTTTCGCCGGGCTGGTGATTGGACTGATTTACGTAATTGTCTTCCGTGACACGGAGATCCCGTTCGGACCGTTCCTCTGTGCTGCTGCGTTGATTACGATGCTGAATTGGCCCATTCTTTGGGCGTTGACATTACCGCTCTTTAACCTCGGCACGTTGCTGTTTACGTTCGGACTGGGACTGTTATTACTCATGGTGATTCTTCTCTGCTTGATTCAGTGGGTGAAGAAACTGCTGGGGGTAGAATATTGAAGCGGTGATAGAGGGGTAATGAAGAGTATTTCCTCATGAAATTTACTTTTTTCGTCATCACTGTCATCATTATCTATAAGGGGAGGCGAGACGGTCTCCCTCTATTTGGGGCACATTATTATATCATTATATCCTAAAAGAATTTTTCGTCAACAGAGAGCATTCATGAAAGTACTGGCTGGTAGACGGACGGTGAATTAAAAATTTAACTTATCAAGGAAACTTTTTAATCACGATTCCTTTATCTTCCACCAATTTTCTTATTTTGCGTTCCATTTTACCTCGCTATCTACGCGCGGAAGGCGGATATTCCATGAAATCGCGACAAGTCGCCCACCAGTCGTGATAAGAAAAGCCACAAGGAAACCAAGAACCTGAATCTGTGAAGCTGTCAGATTCGGTATCTGCGCCTGATTTAGAAAATATAAAGCCGATGCGCCACAGAGAACCGGAATCACATATAATTCATCATTCAGTGGTTGAGACGGTTTCCCAAGAATCACATCGCGAACGACACCGCCACCACAACCGGTTAAAGTCGCGAGAATCAGGACGGCAAAAAGGTTCATGTCCTGCGCGACACCGATATTCGCCGCCACACCCGCAAACGCGCCATAACCAAAAGCGTCAAAGTAGTTAAACAGGTTGGCACGCTTCCAAAATGAAGAGGGAAAAAAGTAAATCAGGATAACAGAAGCGAGAATCGTCCACATATAAGTCGGATCGGAAAGCACGGCCGCTTCGCGTCCGAGAATCGCGTCGCGAATCATACCTCCTCCAATCGCCGTCAGTCCCGCTAAGAGCAACATGCCGATAAAATCCGGTCGCCGATCCAATGCCCGAATGGCTCCAGAGAAGGCGAACGCTGCCGTTCCTACAAGGTCAAACGTGTAAATGACTAAATGTGCGTTATCCATACAGAAACCATTCCTGCTTCCGGAAGGGATAGGGTTCAGCCTCCCCTTTTAGCCTGTGTATTTCATCTCCCACGGATTTCACGGAAACCAGTGGTTTTAAATCTCCCACAGATTCCACAGAATTTCACAGATTTTTAAATATTACAATGATTTAAATTCGTCTGTGAAATCTGTCTCTTCTGTGTGAAGTGTCGTAAAATACGGGGTCGCGGAAGGCGGAAAACTCGGTGACTTGAATCATTTTCATTCCCTGAAATCTCGCTCTTTTCTGTGAAAATCTGTGGAATCGTGGGAGATTTAATGATTTTTGTTTCCGCGTTAAAATATACTGCGTTATTTCAACGTCCGCTAAAAATGAAGGTTTCAGGCCGTATTTTCCGTCACTTTCACGTTTTTGGCCTTTTTAGGTATGAAATATTCAGGCTAAAAGGGGAGGCTGATTTCTCTAAAACCGCTTATTTCCCCGCGATGATCAGGTCGAGGTCGGCACTCTTTTTCGCAATCGGATCGCTACCACCTTCAATGGTCATATAACCGGAGTAACCGATGTCGTCAATCGCCTTCCGGACAGACGGCCAGTTGACACTTCCAGAGCGAATTTCCACGAAACCGCCGAAACCGCCCATATCCGGATGGTTCATGTCGAGCTTGAAATCCTTTACGTGCAACTTCACAATTTCCTTATTCAACGCGTACAGATATTCTTCCGGTTTCGCATACTTCACATGATTTCCGATGTCGAAATACGCCTTCACCCACGGATTCTTGAAGTATTTTACCAACGCGGCATAAAAGTCCGGCGTAACCCACAGATTGTTCCACACATTTTCCAGCGCAATCACGACACCCGTCTTTTCCGCGACCGGAATAAGACGTTTCATCATCTCGATCGTCGCTTTCGTGGCGACATTCTGTGCTTCGATATATTCTTTATACGGCGCGTTATCCCCATCAACAACCTTCGAGACCATCAGCGTTTCCGGATCGAAATCAATCTTGAACTCACGCGGTTTCGGCATTTTTCCGCCCGTCCGACACGGCACTAGCAACAGCGCGTCGGCTCCGTAACCTTTCGTCGTGTTGAGCGCGAGCGTCACATTTTCGATGTCCTTCTCGAAAGAATCCGGATTGTTCACATTCGCCCAGCCATAAAGAACGGAATGAATCCGCATACCTAGTTTTTCCGCGACTTTTCGCGCTTCCTCCGCTTTTTCGGGACCACACGCCCAGTCAGTCGCTTCTGCGCCGTCGAAGGAGTGACGCTTCCACTGTGAGAGAATATCTTCCGTCGGATAACCGCAAATCAGTGCCTTCTGGAGCTTCGTTTTCCACGCGGTCACAGCCTCAGCCTGAACGGAAACCGGACGCCAGCACGAGGCAGCAGCGGATAAAATCATTGCGTTTTTCAGAAATTCACGGCGTTTCATGTTTTTTTCTCCTGAAAGGTAGGATAAATGAGGTAATTCATAACGTGTGGGAGGTTTTTAACCCTATAAAGAGCTAAAATATAACCCAATACTTTTATATTACCCGTCTTGCGGAAAAAAGTCAAGGGGCAGGACGAAATTTTTTCAAAATTTTGTCGGGAAAGTGTTGAATTTTTCACGTTTTCGGATAAAATACAGATATGAAGATGGATTTCGTTGTTTCCGCCTCCCTTTAGCCTGAATATTAAACAGAAAAGGAGACCGCCATGATTCTCTGTTTCCTCTTAATCCCCATTGTGTACGCCATGATTATGGGGGCTTTTTTGCTGGAGGAATCGCGGAGCGTGTTGGTGATTCTCGGCGTTTTGGTGGGACAGTTCGTGGTATTATTCCTGTTTGGATGTATTATAGGTCTTCAGGATGCGTATTGGCAGACGCAGGTACCGAAGCTGACGGACGAGTGGGTCGAGTGTCGGGAACGTGGGATTCCTTCCGACAAAACGCGGGCGGGGAAGGCAATTTTTAGAGGACGTGATGGATTCTCGGAGCGCGGCGACTTGTACGAGGTGCTTCAGCAGTACGATGCGCAAATTGCCGATGGAAGTGCGACGCCGAGCGAGTTGCGCGGTCAAATTCGGGATTTAGTGCGACAGAGTAACGGCGTGTACGAGCCGTTATCCATGTTTTTCGTCCTTTTTGAGCTGTTCGTCTCCACATATTTCCTCATTATGGCGGGGATTATCGGGAAATTACGGTAAGTTACAGAAAATTACGGGAAATGTTTCAGGAAGAAAGTAGCATGATGAAGAATCTCGCGCGATTTTTAGTTTTCGTCCTCGTTGTGACCGTTTTTTCGGATGTTTCGGAGAATTTTCGTCGGTGAGTGCCCAGACACAGGGAACGGATCAGGAGACGACAGAAAAAAAAGAGAATGAAGAAATCGAGAGCATGTTGCGGAAAGCCGAAAAGTTGCTGACGCCGCCGGAAAACGCGACGCGGAAGGAGGTTTTCGACTGTTTTCGTCGTGTAAATAATATCCAGTCGCCGGAATTTACGGAAGTGTATACGGAGTTCATTTTAGCGTTGTCGCGGATGAGCGAGGAAGAGGAACAGGAAACGTTGGCGCGGTTTTTTACGCTGTATGAAACGAAAATGCGCGCGTTGATTCTGCGACTTTTAGCGTATCCCGACCTGTCGCTTGCGGAGGAGCGCGAGATTCTGGAAATGACGACGGCTTGCGCTTGCGCTCTGATTCTGAATCGGGGTGTTGCGGAAGAGGCGATGAAGAAAGAGTATGAAACGCAGTTGCCGAAAAAGCGCCAAAAAATGGCGACGCGGATGTTAGAGTGGGAATTGCGTTTTCGTCGACGATTGGAACAGGAGCCGAAAAAGTCGCTGACGCTGGAAGAAGTGGAGAATTTTGCGGCATCGGCATGGAAAAACCGATTTTTGACGGCGACGAAACTGAAAACGCTGATGGAATCCATGCAGGTTGCGTTTACGGAAAGTCGCTTGCCGGACGGGGAGTGTGTGTGGGATTTTACGGAGACCGTGGCGGATTGGGAGTTGCACGGGTATTTTACGGAAGATGAACGGGAAACTTGTCTGGAAAATCTGCGACTTTACGCCGTGGTGCGCGATTTGCACTCGGAAATGTGGAAACTGGACGAGGATTTTGACTTCGATGCTCCGCTAACCGGGAAAGATGAAGCGCAGTTAGGCACCCTCCTTGAGAAAATCGAGACGCAAGTTACGGAGATGAAAGAGGCGGAAATCGAGATTTTTCATGATACCGTTTCGCAGTTGATAGAGTTAAAAGAAGGGATTCAGATTTTACTGCCCACCCGATACGCGGAATTTCGCGAGATAGGGAAGAGCTTGACACGCCGAGGATGGAAAATACCTCCGGGATTTTGGGATAAAAATAAAAACACAAAATAGCAAGCGTTCGTAGAACGCGATTAAAAGTTTTTTTGGAATTTTTTAATCCCGACGCGACCTGAGATTTCGCTTCACCGTCGTTACGCGTTGTGAAACGACTTGCGGAAGGACCGCCCGTCGCAATACGGCAATTTCACCGTTTTCAGGTCTGGGAGAGACCTATTTTGCAAAAATGTTTTCTTCCCACGGGCGTCACGACATGACGGGTAGCCGATTTCTCCCGACAGGGTGAAATTGGCGTTGGTGTTTAGAAATGAAAAGAACCCCAGAGGGGTGATATGTAATAGCCGTGGGTGTCAACCCACGGATGAATGGAATCCCCACCACACGTTCCGACCACGTAGTGGTCGAATGATTCAACCGCTACGCGGTTGGGGATTCTTTTTTGTCGGAAACCATACCGGGGGTTGACACCCACGGCTACATACATTTGACCGCTACGCGGTCGGAAGATAACGTTCAGGCAATTCTACCCCGACCCCTCCGTCACCTACGGCACCACCTCCCCTAAAAGATGAGGCTTTGAAAGGAAGATTTAATATTAAAAGGAGACCGCGTCATGTTCGCTTTTTTCGCCCGTACGCTCCTTGTCCTGTTGGCGTTATACACGCTGTTTATGGGGGGCTTTTTGGTGAAAAAGGAGCGAAGTGGATGGGTGATTCTCGGCGTTTTGGCGGGGCTGTGGGTCTTGCCGACGCTGATGATAGGGAGCGCGGTCGTTTATTATACCTATTTGCGAGCGCGAGTGCAGAAAAATTCCGACGA
>JAUNAI010000018.1 GCA_030527705.1 Planctomycetia bacterium
GGAAACGGAACAGGAAACGACGCGGAAGCTGAAATGGTTGCGATGGAAAGTAATTCTGCGAGTTCTGAGAGTCTTTTCGGAAATAATGAGGAAATTCCGCTTAAAAGTGTAAAAGCTCACCAGAATGTTCGGCTTTCGATTCCGACACTCGATGTAGCAGCTGCGGCAGAAACGCTCGAATTTCATTTTCCTGATCAGACGCTCCAGCTTTCCGGAAGTCAGCAGACCGCCATTCATTTCGCACAACATGAGTTCCACGCGAATCATATTTCCTACACGCTCCCACCCACGCCCGACCAGAAATTCGGAACGATTCACGTTAACGGAAACGGCTGGTTCCGCACTTTTTTCACTGACACGCAGAATCCGGAACATCTGACACCGTTAACTCTTCACTGGCGGCAGGAACTTTCGACGCAGATACAGGGAGATAACCGCTATCTGATTAATGTACTCGGAAATGTGGAAATCCAGACGCCACGGGTCGGGAAACTCATCGCCAATCAGATTCAGGGACAACTCCGTCTTAAGACTCCAGCGGAAGTACAGCAAGAACAGGCACTTGCCATGCAGATGAACATTGCTAATCCGCGCCAGCCTGTCTCGAAGTCCGGTTCCAATCTTTTTCCTGACTGGGTTGCAGCTACCGGAAATGTGCGACTTCAGGTGGAACAGGAAACCGTTCAGTTTCAGGCTACTTTACAGGAAATCCAGCTTCAGTTTGAGCCAGCTACGCGGATTCCTAATGCGCTTATGCCCTCACGCTCCGCCACAGCTCAGTATTCCCGGGAGCAAAATCCTTCTCTTATTCCTGGAGCACCACGTACTTCCGGAAATTTCCAGAATGGACAGACCACGGCATCTGCCTCACAGCGGCATTTTATTCTTAAAAACGCTGCGCTTCATGGGAAAATCCTGTTACTTCCCGGAAAAACACCTTTTTATGTTTCCGAAATGGCTCTACATGGTGTTAAAAACCAAAATTTCCACTTATATGAAGAGCGATTTTTCGAGAACAGTGAGCAGACGATTTCCCTTCAGGCACAGAAAGTTACCCTACATGATCTACTTCCGGAAACGCTTCAGTGTGAAATTAATGGAGCTCCCGCTATCCTTTCCGGTTTCGGAATAAAACTTGAAAGTCCAAAAATCACGGTGAATTGCGCTGCGAATCGAATCGACATTAGTAACGCAGGGAAAATGCATGTTTATCACCGTATGAAGACCATTCCCAACATGAATCACTCCACGCTCTCTGAGACGATTATTGAGTGGGATAAAAATCTTTTCTTTAACGGTCAACTCGTTTCTGCGCAGGATAATGTTCGTATTACCGCTCCTTCAACAGCGCTTCGGGCGGATATGATCAAGGCGTTACTGTCAGAACCGATTCAGCTTAATAATCCGCCGAAGATCGACCGCGATAGTCAGGGAATGGTTCTGGACTTTTTTGCCGACATTTCCGCAGAACAGAATGTGATTCTGAAACACCAAAATTATAATCCTCAGAACCAACTCACGGATGTATTTACCGTTCAGACTCACTACGCTAATTTTCGGCCTGGTACGATGGACCTGAATGTTTCTGGAAAAGGTGCGCTCCGTCTTTCTCATCTTGGTCCAATCGGCGGAGATTTCACGTCGGATACTGTAACAGATTCCGCGACATCTATTCAACCAGAATCGCAGGCACAGGCCAATAAACCGCCAGAATGGTTTCAGATTTTCATCGAGTACATCGGTGGTATTTCCGGGAATCTGACGAATGGTGAATTTACGATTAAAGACCGTATTTCCGCTATCGCGCACACGGTTCCTGATCCTGGTTTTAAAATTCCGCGTTCCCGAATTGATCAGCGACAGATTCCGGAAAAAGGATTCCAGTTTACTTGTGACCAGATTTACGTCAGCCAGATTCCAACTTTTCAGCCGGGAACATTCCAGATGATGAATCCGAATGTTCAGAATATCGAGTTGAAAGCGGAGGGAAATATTCACATGGAAAATAGTATTTACTCCATCGACGGTAACACGCTTAAATACTCACAGGGAAAAAATACCTGTTCCATTTACGGAACGCCTCAGATGCCGGTTCATGTTACGAAACAGGAGTATCTCGGTGGTCGGCGTAACGAAATGGAGGCGGGAAGTATCGAAATTAACCTGAAAAGTATGCGTTTTAACTTGGATGAAGTAATGATTGACGGCTCACTATGACGATAAATATACCCATCACACATGAAAATTCAGGGAAGGACGGGTTTTAGAGTCGTCATTTCTGCAACGCGAAATGATGGAAAAACGAAATTTTATAGTGTGTCGGGTATAAAACTTTAGACATCATTTTAATTTTAAAATCAAGGTGAAAATTATGACAGATTACACGCCGTATCAGCAGAATATTATTAAGCGTTATTACGACAATTATGGGGATATCGGAAAACAGCGACTTGCGGAACTAGCGACAGAACTTTATCTTGCGGAGGGAAAGAAATTGGTGAATGCGTGGAAACGTGCGGAAGAAACCATGCGGAAATTAAAGGTACCAGAAAGTAGAATCAAGTATATTATGGAAGTGAAAGACCCTTCGCTTATCGCGAAATTGGCGAATGAATTAGGGTAGAATTCGCCTTTCTATTAGTCATTTTATCAACATGAAATAACGGTGAACGAAATTTTTAGTGTGTTGGGGTTAAATATTATTTCATACTTTCATTGAAAATGGAGTTTTTTCTTAAGGGAAGGAACATTCTTGTCCCTGAAACAGAAAAAAACAGGGGACAAGAATGTCCCCTTTCCTAAAAGTTCTAACTGTACGATGATAGTACTACTACATCGCATTCATCATAATCAAGCTCGGTAACATTCCGAGAATCCGCGTGATTCCTTCCTCGAAATCCATCTGGATAACCATTCCTTTTTCCGTGGTGTCCACCTCGAAAACCATATCCGTCTCGTCTGTTCCGTCCATGATTTCCATTAGTACGCCCATCTGCATCTGCATTTTTTCAGCATTCTCGATACTTTCCTGAAGCGCATCTTCGCGTTCCGACGGACTTTCTTCTTCGATTTCCGCTAGTTCTTCCACGAGTGCTTGCGAAATGTTTTCAGAATCCGATTCACTTTCTTCTGCGACAGTCGTTTCCGCGGCTTCCGAGCTTTCTGCGTTTTCCGTGTCTTCCGCGGCATCCGTAGTTTCCGCATCCGTGGTTTCTGCCGCAATCATTAGTTTTTCGATTTCATATTCGCTGCGTTCCACAGAAATCTTTGCATACTGTTCAATGAACGCGAAAATACTTCGTAAATCCATCCGGATTTCTCCGACGTTCTCTACTTTCTCATGATTCGTGCATGCCGTAACTTTCGCGAGCGGGTCCGTTCCGAGACCGACCCACACCTGCGTGTCATTTCCGCCGACGATTAATGAAAATTGCTCACCGATTATTTTCTTGACAAGTTCCAAGTCTTTTTCCGTGAGTTCTTCCGCCTCCTCGTCCAGTTTCTTACCTAACGTGTTAATCGCGTCCGTCGTCAGCGTGAGCGTATCAAAAACCAGTCCATTTTCGGTTTTCACATCTGTTTTTACCCAATTTTCGTCGAAATCATCGCCTAGTTCCTTTTTCGCCAGCGCGACGCACTTCTGGAACATCTCGCGTACCGTTTCACGTTTTTGATTTTTCATGGCCAGAATCATGTTATAATTCCCAGCTTCTGCATCCATCATGAATCCGGAATTCTGCACATCCGTATGCATAGAGGACGCCAGTTCTTCAGCTAAATTCAGAAGCTCCATAATTGGCGCATAGTATTTGTCGTCTTTATCATCTTCCAGACTGTTTCGAATATCTTTAAACGATTTTTTCAGCGCGAGTTCCGAAACTTTCAGATTTTCCGGCGTGTTCACCGAGATACCATAACCGCGGAACATTCCGGAAGCCTGCGCAAAACCTGAGAACGCGGGGTTTACTTCATCCAACTTTTTCACCAGTTTCAGGAATTCCGATTCTGGTTTCATATTAATATTCAGCGTCGTTTTAATCGCTTTCGTGTCCGTGTCTACATGGATTCCCCAAGAGAATGTCGTCAGCGATTCCATCATGTCACGGATAGACTTCATCTGTGCCTCCGCGACTTCTTTCCGCAGTGCGAAATCCTCATCACTCTCATTTTCTTCCTGTTCCAACGCCAGTTCCATTCCATCTTTCAGCGCGTCTACATATGCTCCTTTCATCTCCATCGATAAGTTCTCGAAATCGAAATACATCTGCAGCATTTCACCGTTCATCGGTCCCAGAATGTCTTCCGGTTTCGTGTTTTTGTCTATCGGCAGATGCTCTTCATTTAACGTTAGATACGTCCATTCATTCACAACTTTAAGATACATGGTCAGAAAACCATTTTCCCACTCGACGACTCCATCTTCGCGCACGGTATATTCTAAATCTTCGTCCTTGGCCGTCATGAAATCAATCAGCACATCCGTGTCTGCAATTGGCAACACCAAAATCGGAAAGGTTTCGTTTCCATCTTCCGTTACCAGTACGACAAGACCGATCTGACCGTCTAAATTTGCCGCTTTCATGATGTCATTTCCGAAATAAAATCGAATCGGACCATCAATCGTCGCCGCGAAAGCCGGATTGGACGCTACGTTGCCGATGATTTTCATTTCATTAATGAACTGGTTATAACTTGCGAAGGAAAGCGTAAATACCTTTTTCACCTTTGAAGTGTTCTGTGCATCCTCTTCTTCCGCACAGGCATAACCCATCATGACGCAAAATAGAACCGGTGCTAAAAGCCATAAAATCCATCGGTTGGTCCGTTTCATTTTTTAAGTTCCTCTCTGGAATATGTGTTTAAGAATTGGGAGGCACGCGTTTCAGGTCGCTTATTCCTCCTTTTTTGGCTAAATCATATGATTTTACCACTTCTGCGACGCGAGACACGTCGTCTCCCATTTATATATGCACTTATTTCGCGCAAAGTTTCAAAACTTCTCCAACTTCATGCGCACCGATAGCGCATTCCGTAATTTTCGCTCCACGACGCTCGAAAACGAGGACGATTTTCTCGATGATTTCGTCTGTCACACCGTAAGCGGTCCGAGTCGCGTCACAGCCGAGAGAACGGAAGAACTCAACCGTCTTTTCGATAACCGCGTCGATGACTGCATCTTTATCATCACCAGTAATTCCCCACACGCGCTCGGCGTACTGAAGAAGTTTCGCTTCTTTTTCTTTCCGCAGATACTTCCACAGTGCTGGCATCACGAGAGCCAGCGTCTTTCCGTGGTCAGTGCCAGTGAGGGCAGTAATTTCGTGACCGATCGCATGCGTGCCCCAGTCTTCGACGCACCCTTTTGCCATCCAGCCATTCAGACCGGTCGACGCAGCCCACATCAGATTCGCGCGCGCATCGTAATCTTTCGGATTCGCCAGCACTTTCGGCCCTTCCTCAATCAACGTGAGTAACACACCTTCCGCCTGGCGGTCCTGTACCGGAGTGTTAGCCGGACGGGTCACATACTGCTCGCAGACATGGACGAACGTGTCGATAATTCCGTTAATCGTCTGACGTTCTGGTAAGGACATGGTCGTTTCCGGGTCCAGAATGGAGAATTTCGGGAAACTTGCCGCAGACCAGAAACCGAGTTTTTCGTCCGTAGAAAGACGTGACACAACGGACCAACCATTCATCTCAGAGCCGGTTGCTGGGAGGGTGATGACGCAGCCAATCGGGATTTCTTCCGTGACTGGAATCAATTTCGCACAGATGTCCCACGGATCGTCTGTTGCGGTGTATTTTGAGGCGGCGGCGATAAATTTCGTTCCGTCCAGCGTGCTTCCTCCACCGACGGAGAGAAGGAAGTCGATTCCTTCAGACTTGCAGATTTCAACCGCCTTCATACACGTTTCGTACTTCGGATTCGGCTCGATTCCGCCAAATTCTAGGACGGTCCGTCCTTCGAGAGCTTTTTTAACTTGATCGTAGACACCATTATGCTTAATGGAACCGCCGCCGTAAACCATCAGGATTTTTGCGTCTGCCGGAACCAGTTCCGCAAGTTTCGCAATTTGACCTTTTCCGAAAACGATATTCACGGGGTTACAGTACTCAAAATTCTGCATATTTTTATTTTTCCTTTCGTAATTTAAAGCCTCCCATTTTAAGGGAGGTACCGAGCGTATACGAGGCTGAGAGGTTGGGGGAAATTGCCAGATTCCCTCATTTTAGCGTCGTGTTTTTATCATATTTTTATACCCGATATACTATAAATAATCCGCTTTTTATGGTCGTTTCATGATTCTGAAACGACTTCCGGAAGGAATCGCCCTTCTCGGAATTTTCAAGTGGAATCAGTATAGCACTTCTACGACGTGGGACGCGTCACCTCCCATTCCTCCTTGACAAAATCCTTAACTTCATGTATTATAAGAGTATATTCCGAAAAATGCAAGTCATCTCGAGGATGATTTCCCGAAAAATCCACGATTTTCTCCTGATTTTCCTGGAATTTGTTCCCTTTTATTCTGTGTGAGGCTGTTTTATGTCCGATTTCACATTCCTGAAGTTATTCCTATCCGTGTTCCTGACACTCGTGCCGTTAATCGGATTTTTTACGGTCTGGAGCTGGATTTTCTTCCGTGTTTTCGCGCTGAAACAGCCTCTTTTCCTTCCACATCACCCATTGCGTCGTGCACGTTGGAGTGGAGCGTTCTGCTTTCTGGTTTTTGGAATATTTTTCCTTTTTCCATCCGTACTGATTCCGTTTTTCTCACATGAAACCACGTCTAACATGGAATCCGTTATTACCTCGGATGGCGTGTTAGAAGAGATTCTGGAGACATTGGGAGAATCAGAAAATCCAGCGGTCATTATTGAGAAAGTTCTCCAGTGTACGGAAAAAGACCATGGAACGGAACACGTAGCAGTTCGATATTTACAGGAAAATCCGTCGTTCGCGAAATTCTTTTTCATGTTTCTTTATGCAGCAATTCTTGTGCCGATACTGGAAGAATTCCTTTTTCGACTCGTTTTACAGGGCTGGTGCGACGCACGCGAGCGGGAGATTTTTCGTCGGCGACGAGGAAATGGCTGGCGGAGCATGATTCTTGTGTCGCTGTTATTCGCTCTTGTTCATTTTCACGCGGCTGGTGATTTTCAGGAGGAATCCGTTCAGAAACTACAATTTACAGTCTCCGCGCTTTCTGCGTGTGTGGTACTTCTAGCAGGTTTTTCTGTTTTACATAGTCAGTTGATGCTCACGTGGCGTGAAGTTGGACTGGATTTTCGTTACTGGCGAGAAGATGTGGCGCTTGGAACGTACGGTTTTTTTGCGGGTGCTTTTCCGACATACGTTATACAGCGGGCGCTGACGGAACCCTTAAAGGAATACTGTTCTGCCGATTTTATCGCACTTGTGCCAATCGCACTCGTTTTTGGGTTCCTGTACTGGCGTACACGGCGACTTTTACCGAGCATTTTCGCGCACTGTCTGTATAATTCGTATGCACTGGTACAGCTGGTGATTTATGTATGCTTTACCTAAAAAGGAGAGACCTTTAAATTTTCATATTTTCCTCAATTCTCCTAAAATCGCCCTTGCGTTAAAATGAAAAAATGGGTATGATACCGACGTGTGTATGATTTTTTATGCGCGTATAACTTGTTCCTTACGTGTGCGCCACTTTCATTTATAACTTGAGGAAGCGATTTCGTGTCAGATTCCACCAATTCGAATATATACCAATCACACATGAAAACTCAGGGAAGGACTGACCTTCCGGCAGTCGTTTCTGCAACGCAAAACGACGGAAAAACAGACTTCTACAGTGCATCGGGTATAAAGGGTTCTAAAGACCATTCCATGCTTTCCGCACCCCTCGGAGGTCTGATTCGGTGTGTATTGAGATATCCGTATGTTATGCTGTTCCTGATGATTGGACTCGCAGTTGGTGCTGGACTGTATACACAGGAAAATCTGAAGTTTAAGAATCGACGACTCGATTTAATTAATCCGAAAAGTGAGTGGAATCAGTATTGGTTGGAGTATATCGCGAAATTCGGGAGTGAGGATGACCTGATTATCGTTGTGGAGGGAGAAACTCCGGAGAAAATCATCACCGCGGTAAATGAGACCGCAGAGAAAATTGAAGCGAAACAGGACCTGTTTCATTCACTATTTTATAAATTTGATGATACGGCATTACTGTCGAAAGCGCTCTATTTTGCGTCAGATGAGGAACTCGAGGACCTGAATCTATTTCTGAAAAGTCATGCGGAAGTGTTTCAGGGAAAGTGGGATACCGTCGCGATTGACCATATTCTTCCGCAGACTGTGATGCCACTGACCGCGGCACAGGAACACATTCCGCCGAGAATGGTGTCGAATCTGCGTCAGGCGCTTGACCGGATGATTCTGAGTCTCGAAAGTGCGTTGGGAAAAGAATATCAGTTCGTGTCACCGTTCCCGGAAATTGATATCACGAAAGGGCGTCAGACAGATAGGATGCCGACGGTAAATGCTCCGAGTACGTCGGATATGTCGACTTCTCAGGGAGTGTCTGGTGTGTCCATGCACGGAATGTCAGGAATGCCGGGAACGTCGGGAACGTCGGGAATGCCGGGTATTCAGAGTATGCAGAACATGCGGGACATGCAGGGGATGCATGGATGGGACGCACTCCAGCAGTATCAGAGTACGCAGAATATACAGAATACTCAGAACACACGGACTTATCAGAATCACGAAGATTACCAGAGCTATCAGAATAATGAAGTGAGTTACCGGGAAAATTATCCCACCTCCGCATTTCGTCTTGACGCTCACGCGACTCCTTTTCCTGGTATGGATTCTTCGAGGCAGAATCTATATGTCGCCAATTATCCAAATTCTGGAAATTCGGGAATGGCTGGAAGTCCGGTGAGAATGAATCCGTATGATAATGTTCAGGGAATTCAGGGATTACCAGCTCCGGATACCGGAGGACTGGTTGTTGCGCCGGTAAATCCATATTATGCCGCGAATGTGACGGATATGGAAATCAGTGCTGTTCAGGAAAATTCAGGTGTTTCACAGAATGAACAGTATACTCAGAATGTAACGCGTATTCAGAATGTAACGCCAGTTACGTATCATGAGCAGATAACCAGAACTGTGACAGGGAATAAATCTGGAAACATGGCGGGACCAGTTTCTTCACCGTTTGATGTGCAGAATAGTACTCAGAATACGGTTTCTGATGGATCTCAGAATGTCCCGGTGGTTCAGAATGTACCGGTAACTCAGGAGGCGGTAACTGGTAATGTCTCGGAAAACGCGACGGTCGGTGAATTACTTCAGAACGGTGGAGAAGCCCACTCGGAAAATCCGGCACCGGATATGACAGCGATTTTAGGACAGGACGCACATATTCATTACACGTGGCTTACACCGAATAAGACGGCTGTGATGATGGTGAAGATGGTCGAGGAAGAGAATGAAGAGTTCGCGCGTGGAACTGCGGGAATTGACGCAATTCGCGGAATCATTCACGACGTTCAGGAAGGAAATCCTGGCGTGAAGGTTTCTCTAACTGGTCTGCCTGTTATGGAAAATGATGAAATGCGTTCCAGTCAGGACTCCATGGGAATTGCGACATGGCTTTCCATCGCGGGTGTTGCGCTGTTATACATTTTCTTCTTCCGTGAATTGCGACATCCGATTCTCGCTATTTTTGCATTATTTATTGGTATCGGCTGGAGTGTGGCATACATCATGCTCTTTATTGGGCACCTGAATATTCTGAGTATTTCCTTCGCAGTTATTCTTGTCGGTCTCGGAATTGACTTCAGTATCCATTATACATCGCGTTACCTTCAGTGTCGGAACGAGGGAGATGATACTTTTAACGCTCTTGTTCGAGCGGCAACGGAAATTGGACCGGGGATTCTGACGGGTGCGCTGACTACTGCGGCGGCGTTTTATATGGCGGGACTTACGGAATTTACGGGAATTGCAGAACTTGGAATCATCGCGGGCGGCGGTGTACTCTGTTGTTGTATGGCCGCACTCACTGCGTTACCGGTGATGATTTATCTGTCGGACCGGAATCGTCCGATGTCGAAAATTCCGAAACCCCGTGACCCGGTATTTTTCCATGTTCCGCCGAAAGTTGTATTCGCACTGAGTATGATTGCAGTCATCGCGGCAGCTTGTGGATTACCAAAACTGTATTATGATTATAACTTGCTGAATCTCCAGCCGGAAGGTCTGGAAAGTGTGGAAGTCGAAATGCGCCTGATTAACGAGAGTAAACAGAGCGTCTGGTACGCACTTTCTATGTCCGATGATGAAGAAGTATTACGGAAGCGCATCGCAGAATTCTCAGCCTTACCGAGTGTGGAACGGGTAGAACAGCTTGTGACGCTTATTCCGGCTGCTGAAAATCCGTTAGTGCGCAGGATTCATGAAGTTTTAACGAAAACGCCGACGGGCGTGAATCAGAGACCGTATTTAACGAAAGAAGATGCGAAAAAACTGTATCAGTGTCTTGAAATGGCCCGACGCTGTTTTGCTGGGAAGGAAGAATTCACAGGCTATTTGGCGCGGATTGAGGCGTTGCAGAAACAGTTGCTTGGAATGAAGCTGACAGATTATTTCGATCGAATGACGCAGTATCAGGAAGCGCTCGCGCTCGATTTACTCGCGAAACTGAATACGTTGGAGAAGATTTCGTCGCCGGAACCTCCGTCACTTAATGACTTACCACAGCCTTATGTGGACCGAATGTACGCGAAAGATGGGACGTTCCTGCTGAAGATTTACGGAAAAGGCGACTTATGGGATATGGATAATCTGGAAACGTTCGTGCGTGAGGTGCGGAGCGTGGACCCGAAAGCGACGGGGAATCCGCTTCAGACGTATGAATGCTCGCTCCAGATGAAAAAGGGGTATCAGGACGCGGCGGTTTACGCGCTGATTATGGTGGTCGCACTGTTGTTGCTCGATTTACGGAGTATCTGCGACACATTCCTTGCTCTTTTTCCTGTACAACTCGGATTATTGAGCATGTTCGGAATTATGGGATTTCTCGGAATTCCATTGAATGCGGCCAATTTAATCGTGTTACCGCTCGTGCTCGGTATCGGAATTGATGATGGTGTGCATATTATTCACGATTTCCGTAAGTTTTATCAGGGAAAAGGGGTGTATCGGATTACGCCATCTACGTCGATGAGTGTGATTTTAACGTCACTCACTACAATTTTGAGTTTCGGTACCCTCATGCTTGCGCAACACCGTGGATTACAGAGTCTTGGATTGGTTCTCGTCATCGGCACGACTTGCTGCTGGCTGAGTTCCCTACTGATTCTCCCGGCTATCCTGAATCTGTTCTTCTCGAAAAAACGTCAGATTCCGCAGAGTGCAGATCCTGTGGCGCCGACGGACTGTGACTTATACCCGGATTTTGGAAATCGTGGTGGTTTCAGTCAGGATTCCTACTCAGTTTCCCAACAGAATTCCTACTCAGCTTCCCGGCAGGATTCTTATTCGGATTCTCGACAGAATTTCCGACAGGAAATGAATCCGAATTCCTATCAGGGATTACGTCCACATTTAGCGACGGATTTAGGATCGGACACTGAACTGGGAATAGATTCTGGAACGGTTCTGGAAACCGCGTCGGTTTCTCTTTCTGAAACGGTCTCGGAGGTTATATCTCATCCGGGGCATCAGGAGGTTTCTCATGAAATTTCGCATGAAATCATACGTGAAACCGGACGTGAAAATTATCGTGAAATTTCGCGTGAGGTGATTCCTATGAACTCAGTTTTAGAGGCGGATTACGAGAATTATGGCGGTCGGTGTGCGACGTGTTACACCCGGAATGAGAACGGAGAAATCATTAATTCACAGGGACGGGCCGCATGACGCCGTTCGAGACGTTTCTGTTTTACGATTCCTGCAGGAGACCGGAAAATGTGTGTCCTGCGGACGCTCTGACGATTCTGAAAGTGAGCGGAAAACTGGATTATCCACGTTTCCGCTCCGCAATTCTCGACGCGTCGGCAAAAAATTTCGCGGCGTGTCACGTGGTCGATTTCTACGAGAATGGAATTATAGAATGGTCCGAGACGGAAAAATGGCCGGAAATTCACTATTTTCAGGGAAAGCCGACGTCTGAAACGGTTCCGCGCGCAACAATTAACGTTCTCCGTGAGTCGGGTATCCGTTTCTGGATTTATGATGAGCCGGAAAAAGAACGTGCGGAAATCTGGTATCATTTTCATCACGTTACCACCGACGCTCTCGGTTCCTTCCTATTTCTGAATGAAATTTTATTGCGTTATGCTGGGGCTACACTCCCGAAAACGCCTGTTTTTACGGAAAAAGATGTTACGGCTGCCGCGAATATCCATGCGACCTTTCCATTATCGTGTTGTGCGTGTCGTCAGATTCTCGCATATTTTACGGATTTTCTGAACCCGTTTCGGCTTACCCCCTTGGAACTTCGCGACTCGCGCGCCGATGGGACTTCACAACTTCCATCACTGATTCAGGAAGGAAAATGGGAGGCGACACTTCTCGCGGTGCAGAATCCGGTTACGAGTCGTACTTCCGTCACGTCGGCATCCGTGGAACATGAAATACCGCAGAATCCGGTTACGAGTCGTACTTCCGTCACGTCGGCATCCGTGGGGCGAGATACGTCGCCTTCTAGTCCGATTATGCCGGCTCTTTTTCATACGTTCAAGGAGGATTTCACGAGGATGTTACGGTATTTTGCGCGGAAAAATGGGGTTTCTTTTAATAATTTAGTTATTTCTGCCGTATTCCGTGTGACTGCGCGAATGTAAATATAAATAAATAAAGACACGGAAGCGGAGATGAAAACGGAAACACGTTATCCCGTCACCCAGAAGGGAATTTTTCGATTTTTTCCGATTTCGCGTTTTTTTTCACTTCCATTTTTTTCTTATCGCCGACGGAATTCCATTCAGATTGCTGTTCCGGTCAGTCTGCGGAAAGCACCTATGGATGGAATGCCATTACGGAATATCGTGAGTGTCATGTTTCTTGCGGAGCCGGTAAAAATACGGAAATCGCGAGAAGATTTCTTACGTCACATTCATCGAAAAATGACTTATTTTCGTCATCATTTTCGTGCGGAGTTACTTCTGCTGGAACTGAAATGGCTCTGTGCTCTGCGTCTTGGGCGGGACCGACGGTGGGGAATGAGACGGTTTATAAGCCGAAAAACGCCGTTGGCGACACTTGTGGTGTCTAATCTCGGAATTCTACTCAATTTTTCGACGCTTCCAAGAACGGAAGAAGGGAAGATTCTGGCCGGGACGCTGTGTGTCGAGGAAATTCAGCTTGTTTCACCACGCACGACGGATGCGGCACTGACAGTTGCAGTCGGAACGTATGCTAACCGTCTTCATTTCGGCCTGCATCCCGACCCGTGCCGACTTTCGGACGAGGCAACTCGCCGATTTCTCGCACTGTGGATTGAGGAACTGGAAGCACTTGTAGGAAGGTAATTTTTTACTGAAAAATTCAGGAAAATTTTTAGAAAGCACGATTTCAGATCTTGAATTTTCTTGTCGATGATATAAAACAGAAATAAGTCACTGGTACTGCAGTACCAGAGGCCGAGGTTGGGGCTCCTCTTGTTAGGTTAAAGCTCAATTAGTAATAAAAGTTGCTAAAGAGCATTAAGAAAACAATAACGAGTACAATAATAAAAATGGTTTTAACCCTCATGGGAACCTTCTTTCTACAAGTACGGTCCCCGCCTATATTTCTGTATATCGTTTGGGGGGTGTCAAATTCTTGAATTGATTTTATTTCCTGTTACTCCATAAAAAAACAGCTTCCGGAATCCCAGAAGCCGTCTTTTATCGGAGTTTTATGACTAATCATCCGCCGGTGAAGAAGCGTCTTTAATCACGAATCGTGCATGTAACCGAGCCACTTCACGTGCCAGACCTGCGTCCTGCACGGAATGAAGAACGTCATTAAAATCCTTGTAGGCTGCTGGTGCTTCATCAAGCGGATACTGTCGGCAATTCGTTAGGATGTCTGCCGAATCGAACTCGCCGTTTACCGTTTTTTGGTCCAACGCTTTTTTCGCAGCTCGCCGACCGAGAATACGCCCTGCTCCGTGATTTATGCTGTAAAACGTCTTTTCCGCGTCCGGTAACGCTACCATCACGGACGATCCGGAAGTCGGATTTCCTGGAAGAAGAATCGGGTGTCCTGTCTCGTAAAATGGCGTATTTTTCAGCATAGCGTGACCAGCCGGGAATGCGCACGTCGCGCCTTTTCGATGGACGTAAACCATTCTGTTTCCGTCTCCATTTGGGCCTCTGTTTCCAATTTCACTTCCAATTTCACATTCGTTTCCGCTTCCGTTTTCACTTTTATTTTCAGTGACTGGTTCTCGTCGTACGAAATTATGACTGATGTAATACACCAATTTTCCCTCTACGCCCGGCAGGACTTCCTGAAACGCCTCCAGCACGATTCGGTTCAGTAGGAGATGATTTACCGTCGCGAAATTTCCTGCTAACGCCATGTCATTCAGGTAGTTTTCCGCCTCTGGCGTTCCAATTGGCGCGTAAACCAGATCGCGTTCACCGGACGGAAACGGAATATGCCAACGTTCGAAATGGTCTCGGAGAAGTCGGAACTGATTCGTAGCCAGCAGGTTTCCGAAACCTCGCGAACCACAGTGTGACAGAAACGCCGCGCAACCCGGTTTTAGGCCGAAAACGTCCGCGAGATGCCGTGTTTCAGGCGTTTCGTCCGCGAGAACAACATCTTCACACTCACCGAAATGGTTTCCACCGCCGTAGGTTCCGAGTTGCCGCAGTCGCGTGGAATAGGCTTCTTGAGAACGGAACAGTTTCTCCGATTTCAGAAATTCCAGCCGTTCCTGGAGTGCGCTTCCCTCTCCGAATGTGCCGTCCTGTGCCGTATGCTGAAAATCTTCACACCGACCACGCCATTCTTGTGGAATGCCCAACCTCTCGCAGACTTCCTCCGACGCACCTTCCAGAATCGCTAATTCCGCGTCAGCGTCCGAGAATTTAGGAGCTTTTTTAAGCTGTTTCGTGGACTGTCTACCTGTGGCGGTCCGTGCTTCGATGGCGTTTATGAGTGCTCGCCGTAACGGTTTCTCCGCGAGCGCATCTGTGGGTAAGTCGAACTGAAGGAGGCTCATGGAGCATTTCACGTCTACGCCGACCGGGGCGGGATAAATGTGGTCTGGTGACACCATTACACAGCCGATGGGAGCACCGAAACCGATATGAGCATCAGGATTCAGCACAACTGCGGAAATACCAGGTGCACGCCGTGTGTTGATAATCTGTTGAAGGCATTCATCTTCCAGTGTTTTACGTATTTTTTCATTTCCGATGACCTGAACCGGCGTAAGTCCTTCTACTGGTAAAATTCCTGTTGCAGGACCCTTCGGGATGATATTTAGATAATTCATAAAGTTCTCCTTTTTAAGATATTTTCTTTTAAATCTCCCACAGATTAGGCCGAGAACAACCGATTAAATCTTTCACAGGTTTCACAACAGATTTTCACAGATTCTCTTAAATATTTTAGTTTTTCTTAACTATTTCTGTGAGAAATAGACGGAAAATCCTCATTTCCGCAGAATACACATCACGTTCTAAGGAGGTCAGTGAAATCTGTGGGAGATTTAATGTTAATTCTCTTGTATTTAATTTAATTTTAAGTGCTGAAACGGATTTATTTTGCCAATTCCATTTTAGCTTTTTCAATCTGCGAAATCTGCGGGAGATTTTTGGTGAAATTGGATATTAATATCCATTTTATGTTAACCCATTTTAATACTACCACAAAATGTAACACACCGTCTTCTTTTCTTTTTTTCTGAAAACAACGCAGCCAGCAAGAATAAATCTTTTCATTTTTCCAAAAAAAGTTAATTATTAGAAGTACGTAATTTATCGGAAAAAAGACGAAAATTTTTTAGAAAAAATAAAAATAAAAATAAAAATGAAATATTTTCCTCTAAAAAGAAAGGAAAACGCAGATTATAGTGAGTTTTTCACGGTTTAATCTGCGTTTTCGTGTTTTATCTATTCTTTATTATATTTTTAGTACATCTTATGATATTTTCAGCGCGTTGCCATCTCGATTTTCGATAAAAATAGTGGTTCGATAGTCGGCGCCAGATGTGGCTCCATCATCATCAGAAGTTCATCTTCTACCTGAATAATCGTCCCACCACGTGGTAAAATAAACACACCGTCTCGCCGAATCAAGTAAATCAGCACGTTTTCCGGAAGTAAAATGTCCTTAATCGCCATTCCGACCGCTGGAGATTTCTCACCAATCGTAATTTCATACATTCGGCTGTTCGAGATGCCAGTCTCCTCAAATTCGAGCGGTGGTCGCGGTTTCGTTTTCGCCGCTTTACCCAACTTCAGCCATCGAGCCAGTACCATAAGTGACTTGCCCTGTAGCAGAATCGACCAGATAACCACGAAAAATACGATATTAAAAATATCTCGTGCAATCGGCATTAAGGCCGGATCTTCCTGAAAGGCGAGACAGGGAAAAATCGACAGCACAATCGGCGCCGCTCCACGGATTCCGCCCCACGAAACGAGAAGTTGCTCGCGTAATTTAAAACCACTTCCAATCATGAGCGGGAAAACACTCAGAGGACGTGCGAGGAACGAGATAAAAAGGAATAAAATGGTGCCACTGACCGCAATCGTTGGGAGTTCATTCAGGTTCAGTAACAGACCGAGCGTTAGGAAGAGTGCAACTTGCATAAGCCACGCAATTCCATCATGAAAACGTCCGAGTCCGTGTTTATAAATGAATCGTGAGTTTCCCAGTGTGACGCCGCAGACATAAACCGCCATAAAACTGTTTCCCATGCAGATGTCACTAAGACTGAAGCAGAGAAAGACCGTTCCGATTCCGATAACATAATAAAGTCCGTCATAATCGAGTTTCACTGCATTCATCAGCTTCTTGACGGCATACCCAACCATAAGCCCCACAAGAGCACCGACACCGATACGAAGCGGAAGCATATAGAAAATAGACCAAATCGACACTTCTGTCGTAATCATACTAATCATGAAAAGGGTCAGGAAGGTTGCCATCGGGTCGTTACTACCGGATTCATATTCCAGAAGTGGACGGAGATTCCCTTTCAGCGCAGTACTTTCCGACCGAAAGAGGGAAAACACAGCTGCCGCGTCCGTGGAGGAAACGACTGAGCCAAGAAGGAGTCCGTACCGCCAGTCCCAACCGAGTAACCACGTCGCAAAAACGCCGGTTAACACAGCCGTAAGAAGAACGCCGAGGGTGGCTAAAATCGTACCGGGAACGAGGACTTTTTTCATTGATTTCCAGGAAGTATCATAACCACCGGAAAACAGAATGAACGCCAGCCCGAGCGTCCCGAGCTGAACCGCATCCTCGAAACTGTCGAATTTAAAACATTCCAGACCGGTACTTCCTGCCAGAATGCCGACAATTAAAATCATTAAAAGGGTCGGAATCTTGACCCACGACGCAATTTTACTCGCGAAAATCCCCAAAAACAGGAGAAGTGCGTAAAATGCGTAAGTATATGTAATTCCCTGAATAACGTCCATGGGTACCTTTTTTATTCTTTAAACAGCCCAATCAGTTTTTCCGAAAACTCTCGCAGTGCGCAGGCGCGGTGACTGATGCAGGACTTAATTTCCGGGGAAAGTTCACCGAAAGTCTTGTGATATTCCACGATTTCGAACAGTGGGTCGTAACCGAAACCGTTGGTACCACTCCGTTCCGTGCGAATTCTGCCGTAACAGTAATTTTCAGCTTCCGCGCGGATATTTCCTTCCGGGTCGCTTAGCGCGATGTGACAGACGTAACGTGCCGTCCGCTTTTCCGTCGGAACGCCGTCGAGTTCCTGAAGGAGTTTATCATTATTTTTTTCGTCGTCGTGTTCCTCGCCAGCATAACGCGCGGAAAAAACGCCCGGACGCCCGCCGAGTGCTTCCACTTCCAGTCCGCTATCCTCGCCGATAACCCACATGCCGAGAACTTTCGCCTGTTCGCGTGCTTTCTGGTGAGCATTTTCGGTGAAGGTCATCCCCGTTTCTTCCACGTCGATGGACTGTGGGAACTCGGAAAGGTCGTGAATTTCGAACCCCAGCGGCGACAGCAAGGCGATTAGCTCCGCTTTCTTCTTACGATTATGACTTCCCAGCACGAGCGGTGGATATTTTTTAGCGACGGGAGAAGAATCTGCAGAATTGAGCTGTGACATAAAAGCCTCCTGTATAATGTTATGAATCGGAATAAGAAAACGCACTACTATTTTTCCATTTTTTGAAAAAAATACTAGGGGGGGAGGCGAAAATTTCGAGAAATCCTGAAAAAATTTCCACCCCCCGCATAGAAGAATAAAAAGAATGTGCTATAATAAATAAAACACAAGAAAAGCAAACGTTCGCAGAACGCGATTAAAAGTTTTTTTGGAATTTTTTAATCCCGACGTGACCTAAAATTTCGCTTCGCCGTCGTTACGCGTTGTGAAACGACTTACGGAAGGACCACCCGTCGCGATACGGCAATTTAACCGTTTTAGGGTCTGGGAGAAATCAATTTTGCAAAAATGGTTTCTCCCACGGACGTGAACCCGCGACGGGTAACAAGTTCCTACCTAAATTAAAATTAAACGTTATAAATATGAAATACATAATGATTTTACCTGACGGTTGCGCAGACGAACCGATTCCTGCGCTGGGAAACAAGACGATTTTCGAGGCGGCGCGGATTCCAAACATGACGGAAATTGCGCGACAGGGCATCGTTGGCTGGTCAAACAACACGCCGAGCAACCTCGCTGCTGGTTCCGACGTGGCTACCATGTCGCTGTTGGGCTACGACCCGCAAAAATACTACACCGGACGCGCTCCACTGGAGGCGGCAGCTCTGGGAATCGAGCTGGGACCGGAAGACTGGGCGATTCGCTGTAATTTGGTCACGGTCGAGAACGGAAAAATGGTCAGTTTCAATGCCGACCAGATTTCCTCGGAAGAGGGCGCGGAACTCCTTCACACAGCGCAGGAAAAACTTGGTTCCGACGTTCTGACGTTCTTCCCTGGCGTGAGTTACCGGAATATCGTCCGTTGGCGTTCTACCCCGGAAAATCCCGCACCACTCGGCAACACAACGCGAACTTACGCGCCGCACGATTACACGGACAAGAGCGTTTTCGCCGTTCACCCAGCCGGTCCGGGAAGTGTGGAGTTGGTTTCGCTCATGGCGGAGGTTCACAAGATTTTTGCCGACCACCCGGTAAACAAGAAGCGCATTTCTGCCGGAAAACACCCCGCCACGGACGTGTGGCTCTGGGGACAGGGGCGGAAACCGTCAATGCCGACCTTCACCGAGCGTTTCGGAAAAACTGGCGCGATGATAACGGCAGTGGACCTTCTCCGTGGTTTGGCGGTCATTCTCGGTTGGGACCGAATCGACGTGGACGGCGCGACGGGACTTTACACGACCAATTTCCGTGGAAAAGGCGAGGCGGCTATCCGAGCTCTGGAGAATTACGACGTGGTATGTGTTCATGTCGAGGCGACGGACGAAGCGGGACACGACGGCTCGCCGGAAACGAAGGTATATTCACTGGAACAGATTGACGAGCACATCGTCGGTCCGCTCCACGAGGCGGCGAAAAAGTACGGAGAATACCGGATTCTCATCACGCCGGACCACCCGACGCCGTGCCGCCTGAAGACGCACACACACAACAACGTACCGTGGCTGATGGCTGGCACAGGTCTGCAACCTAACGACATCGGCATCTATTCCGAAGCGGCGGCCGCGCGGAGTGAGATTAACTTCCCGAAAGGAAGCGACATGATGGAGTTTTTCATGAAGTAAAATCTAAAGCCTCCTCTTTTAGTGGAGGTATCACGAAGTGACGGAGGGGTCGGGGCTGAATTGTCAAATACTGATTCTGGAATGTTTTCTGAAGACTTCCACCTCAACCCTTTCGCCTCACGTCGCCTCCCAAATACATCATCTCTAAAATTTCTGAAAAATTTTCCAAAAAGCATTTTCTACCTCTTGACATTTCTCTTACGCTAATATATAATGAGAGTGACATAGGGCTTTGTTTGCCCAATCGCTTTTCCGCATGAAAACTTCGACACTTTTCAAGGGTAGCGTGTTATTGAGTTGTGAAATTCAATTAGGTTACTGTACACTGGGACAGATTCTGTACCGGTGCGACTGTTTATGCAGATTACCTATAAAACAGAGAGCGTGTACGGCTCCATTAGGGAGTTCGTCACGTATCTTGTTTTATAGGTAGTCGAAGACCTTCATGCGGGGATACGTTGTCGTACTCCCTTTTTTTGTTTCTTGACGCGAGAACGGAGGGAAGTTCAGGTATTTTTATTGGGAGAGCTTCCAATGATTAAACACAAACAATTTGTATTTTCTGGAGATTTTAATCAATTACTCGAAAACATGAATAAGCGTCTCATTTTGGCTGGATATGAGACTGATATTGATCAAAAAATGGGAGCAATTTTTATCATTGAAGCAGAAACTGGAAGTATTGCTTCCAAATGTTTTGGATTAGCTTCGAAATATAAACTGCAACTCTCCTATGAAAATGGTAAAGTATCCTTGAAAGTAGAAGATGCTTGGCTAAACGCCAATTTTGCTGCTTTAATACTTGGTTTCTTTATATTTATTCCGTGGATAACCGCGTTGATTGGTTTTCTAGGAAATGATAAGAAATTGAAAAAAATCGTTACAACGGCTTCTAAAGAAATCACAAAACCGACGACAGCCAATCCAAATCCACCGATGTTTCGATAAAAACGAACATAAATACGGATTTCCTCCTTCAGGATGAATCGGTACCCCTATGCGACGCGAAACACGATACATTCTAACTTGATATTTCATATCTGAAAACGCAAAAACGTTCAAGTGTCGTAAAATACGGCATGAAACTGACATTTTTACAGAGGGAAGTATTGACACGTTGTATATTAAGGCTCCTTGCCGAAATGCCAAGCTCCGTAGGAGCGTCATGTAATAGCCGTGGGTGTAAACCCACGGCTATTACATATCACCTCTCTGGGGTGAGTATATGGTCTTTCGGAGGGACAACCCCGACCCCTCCGCCTCACATACGTTCGGCACCTTCCCTCAAAGGGGAGGCTGTTGCGATGCGAAACGCGTCGCCTCCCAAGCAACCTTCTCTCAAAGGCAAGACGAATCGCCACCCCCGCAGTTTCGCGTTCTGTTTTATTCTCCATCTTTTTCTCCGTTTTTTCTCTTTTTTTCCATAATCCACCTTGCAAACATGGGCGAAAATGGTATAATAGAATGGTTTATACTGCATATTGATATTTTAAATTTTCACATTCAGAAATAATAGGAAACACAATGTCAATCATTGTTCAGAAATTTGGCGGTACGAGCGTCGCGGATAGTAACAAGATTCTTGCGGCGGCGCGTAAGGCGATTCGCGCTCAGGAAGAAGGTCATCAGGTCGTCATGGTCGTCAGCGCGATGGGTAAAAATACGGATAAACTAATCGCTCTGGCGAAAGAAATCGACGAAAATCCGCCGGCGCGCGAGATGGATATGTTGCTCTCCACGGGCGAACAGGTTTCCGTCGCAATGGTCGCGATTGCCATTCAGCATCTCGGTTATAAAGCTGTCAGTATGACCGGTGCGCAAATCGGTATCAAAACGAATAACTCCTTCATGAAAGCGCGTATTGAGTCGATTTCGACGGACCGCATCCGTAAGGCTCTCAATGATGGAAACATCGTCATTGCCGCCGGTTTCCAGGGGGTGGACGACAATTATAACATCACGACGCTCGGACGCGGCGGCAGCGACACGACTGCTGTGGCTCTTGCGGCTGTTCTGAACGCGGAATCGTGCGAGATTTATACCGACGTGGACGGCGTTTACACTGCGGACCCACGTGTCGTGCCGAAAGCTCGGCGTGTGCGTCAGATTAGTTACGACGAAATGCTCGAAATGGCAAGCCTCGGCGCGGGCGTCATGCACAGTCGGTCGATTGAATTCGCGAAGAATTTCGAGGTTCCGATTCACGTTCGCGCCAGCTACAGCGACGAGCCGGGGACGCTGATTGTTTCCCAGCCGGAATCGATGGAACGCGCGGTCTGTGGCGCGGCGATTGCAAAAGACGAAGTCCGTTTCTCCATCTGCGGTGTTCCGGACGAGCCGGGTATGGCAGACCGTATTTTCCGCCCGATCGCCGACCGTCAAATCGCGATGGACATGATCGTTCAGAACGTCGAGACGGCAGGAAAAGCCGAGATTTCCTTCACGATTCCCGCGACGGAACTTTCTGCGACACTCAAGGCACTGGAACAGGTCAAGTCGGCGTCACCGGAAGCGTTCGAGTCGTTCTCGTATGACAATAATCTCTGTAAAGTCTCCATCGTCGGGCTGGGTATGGAGCGTCAAGTCGGCGTGGCGGAAAAGATGTTCCAGACGCTGGCAGACCGGAATATTAACATTCAGATGATTACGACCAGCGAGATTAAAGTCTCCGTCCTCGTCTCGAAAGAACAGGGTGCGGAAGCGATTCGTGCGGTCCATGAAGCGTTCGAGTTGGGAACGACGCCGGCGGATGTGCGTCCGTTGGTGAAGCCGGAAATGATTTCCGATGAGGAGAAAATCCGCCTGATTAACCGTCTGAAGCATATGGAAGATGTGTTGATTGAGTCGATTACGCTGGACGAAAAACAGGCGAGTGTTACGCTCTTCGGTCTGCCACAGGAGCCGGGCTTGGCGGCACGGATTTTCCAGCAGGTCACGGAAGCCGGGCTGATTGTGGATATGATCGTTCAGAGTTCCGGCGACAAGTTCACGAATCTGACGTTCACCGTGGACCGTTCTTGCGCGGACGCTGCGTTGGAATTGGCGAAATCGATTGCGAAAGACCTTGGCTGTACGTCTCCGACTGCGTGTCCGGCGGTCGCGAAAATCTCGCTCAGCGGTACTGGAATGCGTAGTCATACGGTCATCGCCGCCCGTATTTTGCAGATTCTGACGGCTGGTAAAATTAACATTAATATGATTAACACCAGTGAAATGCGTTTCAATTTGGTCGTGAATTCCGAAGACGGTCCGCGCGCGTTGGAACTGCTTAAATCGGAACTCGGCGACGTGATTGCGGAGTAAAGATTTAATATTTTAAGACTTTAAGACTTTAAGATATCATCGCCCGTAATGGAGAAATATTAACTTCATTACGGGTTCTATGATTAAGGTAGGTTTCAATGTATATGGTCTTTACTTGAAAATTCCGTTTTTAAAACGGAATCGGTTCCGGTGAATCCCATTTCTCTAAAATCAGCTGAAAGCCGGAAATCATCTCGAGTGTTTTGGCAGGCATTCCGTGTGCTAAAATACGATATCCTGGTGCTTTTTGTGTCGTCTGAAAAACGAGAATTCCTGAATCGAGAGGACAGTATTTCATCACCTTCTCCACCACGCGGTCGGCCAGAGAATCCTTAATCCCTGACACAAAAACGTTCGGTTTCGGCTCTAAAAACCACAATTTTAATTTTCCGCGTACCGCCGGCGGGAGGGAATTGGCCACGATTACAATCATTTCGATACTCCCATCAGTTTCAGAACATCTTGCGGACATTTTTTCAGAAAATCCATTTCAAGTAACCGTTCCTTAAACTCATCAAGAACTTTCTTCCGCTGAAAACGCCCACCGAGACGCCCAGTCATATAAAACGCAAAATCGAATACAAGATACGATTTATACAGGTCCGCTACATCATACACGAATGGTAACGGTGAACCAGAATGGACGAAACCGATTCGAGGATCAAAACCGAGCGAGTAGAGAATGGAACAGACGAGTGCGTAAAGTGCAGAATTTACCGAGGTGATAATCTGATTCGTCAGGTCACTGAACGAAAACTCGCCCGGTACGTAAGAACGTCCTTTCCACGGAACATGATATTTTTCCGCGTACTCGATATACGACGCTTTCACACGTTGTCCCTCCATGGTCATGAGCTGTTTCAGATTACGGTTCTGAATATCCACGTCAGGAAACCGTTGCGCGAACATCTGGCGAGCGACTCCGAGGGATTTTTCCGGATCAGTCGCTAATTGGAGCTGTTTTTTCAGATTATACGTATTAGCCGTCGGCGAGTTTCCCACCGCGTAGAAAATCAGAGAATCGTCCCCAACCCAGCACGTTGTCGTGTTCAATGAGGCAAGAATTTTTACCGCTTCATGCGTTACCGAGGTTCCCGGCCCCAGCAGAAGTGTGCAGATCATCGCAGCCGGTAAGCGAAAATGTTTCCCACTTGCGCTAATCCACTTCACACTAGAATCATCAATTTCTAGTCGTCCGTGTTCCAGATAAAGAAACGGGTAACGGTCTCTGAGCATCGGAATGTCCGCGAGTTTCGTCCGAATAATTAGTGGCTGGCCCATCATCGTTCTCCTTTAAAACACAGAATCATTCAAAGTTTTTTTGAGGGGGAATTGGAGAGGGGAACAATTTTATACCTGACGCACTATAAAATTTTACTTTCCCGCCATTTCACGTTGCAGAAATGACTACCGAAAGGGCCGCCCTTTCTTGAATTTTCAAGTGGAATCAGTATAAAAAGTTCCCCCCTCACAGACACAAAATCTTATCGGGTAACAAGTTCTTCTGCGGAATTCCGTAGAATCTTGTATAATGAGTTTAGTCTCACACCCAATCCACAATTTTTACGCATCGGTCCATGTAACGTTTTGTCTCGCCGAATTGGACCGGAACATCAGAGATGAAAAACGCATCTTCTTCCGTGAACCTGTCTTGTTCTGCTGTGACAAATTGCTGGAATGGTTCCAGTTTTTTCGTTTTTGCAACCGTTTTCATCTCATTTTCCGCTTCTTCCTTATTCGGGAAAATCCCACGGTAAATCAGGTCCGTCGGCACGCAACATTTCCGCCCCAGATACAAGTCGTAAACCGGTTCTTGAAGACTTTTCGCGAATTTCTCCGCTAAATCATCCTCCAGTCCCAGAACGACGGCAAATTTCTTATCCTGAAGGTAATATCGGTATGTTTGTTTCGTCCCACCGTAACCTTCATTCGCAACCGCAATTGTCCCTTTCGGCGTGCGCGGAATGTGCAGTTTCTCCCACGGGTCCTTATCATCATAACCACTTCCGACCATGTGATAATCCCGTAACCGACTGTTTTCTACATGATTTTCCAGTCTTTTCGCACGTTCCTGCAGGGTTGCTTCCTGATTTTCAGCTGGTTTTGGTAGAAACGAAATTGCTGTGAAATCCGCGTTTTTCATCCGTGCAAGTAACTCACACTGTGCTCCGGAATCGCCACTTGAGGCTAACAAAATCCCGTAAACGCCCGACATCGTGGGAAAATTAAACGTCTGTCGGACGTCGAAACGGGAATCGTACCCCCACGACTGAAGCGGAGCCTCAAGCCAAAGTAAAAGGTACTTCATTCCGCGCCTCCTAGTTTCCCTGTAACATGCGGACGGTATCTACGAGTTTTTTCGCCACGTCGTCGATACACTTCACGTTATTTTCACTGTTTCCACCATTTTCACCGTCTCCGAACGTCACAGACGCGATTTCGCCGTACAGAGAACCGAGCCCCGTCTTCATGCGATCCATTTCCGCATCAAGTTTTTTGATACTTGCACCCAGAATCGTTTTTCCGTCATGCGCACGGACGGCGTCAGAGAAGGAAGCCTGAACACGCTGACCTTTCCGCACGACGATACGCGCATAATCCCACAGTGTAGTAGCCGTCATCGTGGACTGATGACCGCCTGGAATGGCAATGAATAAGGCTTTCGTAAATGCGTCAATCGCTGGCGTCAGATCTTCCGCATCTCCCAGATTTTTAGCCAGTAACCCAAGATCAAGCGAAATATAACGGTAATACGTCGCGGAGTTGAACTCCAGAGAACCCATGTGGGCGGACCCCTGAATATTATTTTCGACGTTAATATCGTCCAGAGCGGTGAAAAAGTCGATTTCTGTGTCTACTTTATGTGTTGAAATTGCGTGTGCGAAAGACGCAGAGGCCTCCACGTTTACTTCCGGTGCACTCGCTGCCATGCGTCCGAAAAGGGCGATATCCACGCCGTCCATCACGGTATTTAGACCTTTTTTCAGAATTTTCGTCAATTCTTTAGTGTCTTTTGTCGCATCGAACGCGTTCGCTTTAAAGAATTCCGCTACCGCAAGCGCTTCCGCATGCGAAATGTAGAAAATCGTGTCGCTTTCGCCTTCTTTTACGCTTTTCGTCAGGGCTTTTGCCGTCGCTTCGCCACATGCCAGAGCTTGTGTTTCGTCTGCACCAATTTCTCGACATGCGTCACTCACGAATTTCATAACTTGCCGAGTCCGAACAGCTGTATTCACGCCCAACTCATGCATCGCAAGCCGAATCGCACGCTTCCAGCACTGACTACTGACTCGCGCACGGTTCGTTCCGCCAATCAGCGCACTTTTGGGTGCTCCGACATCATCACGATTCAGACACGAAACTGGGAAAGAGTGAAGAATGTGGAATTCGATACGGGTATTCTGAAGATTATTAGCCATTTTTTTGGTTCCTTATATGAAAATATTTTAGTTTTTTAGTTAAATTTTAGTCTAATGAGTCCGATAATTCTATATCCTTACCAGAAACTCAGTTATCTTTTTCCTTATCCAAGCGCTGGCATGAGCAGAAACATTCCGCAACCAAACGCTTTTCCTTTTCCAAGACCATTTTCGAACGTTTCGCGGAAAAGTTTCTCATCCGTCACCGTCAGCGTCCCGGTAAATTTTACCCGATGATAACGGACATCTCCGATTACTCCACCTTTCGGAACGCACTGGGAATGTAAAACCTGGAATTCCAAATTATCCCACCATGGCATAAATCCGTGCTTTTCCGCCTGTTCGCGAAACCAATCGTAGAGCATTTCACGCTCGATTTTCCGGTCTTTATTCCGAATTGGAATCCGTTTTTTAACCATTTTATTCAGTTTCGTGTCCAAGACAGATTGTGTACGCACCGGATTCAGCACGATTTCAAAATGGAAATGCCGATTCCGCCAAAAATCTGCCGGAATTTCTTTCGTTTCCAGCTGAAATAACGTGTCCAGAGCAGGTCTCACCGGTGAAAGAATCAGCATGACATGCGCATTTCCCTTTCCTCCACGGTCAAAATAAAGAATCCGATTCTGCTCTTCTTTCTTAAAAAGCGAGTAAACCACCCGATGAATAGAATAATCATCCGTGATATTCTCACGTCGGAAATCTTCTAAAGTTAATATTAAGCGTGTCAGGTACATTTATCCCTCCACCTTTTCTCCGGAAATTTTCGCGTTTTCCGCGTTTCCAGCCTCTTCCACGTCGAATTTTCCGAAACTGTAATAGTCTTTCGCCCAGCGGAGCTTCACATTTTCACCGAAATACAAAATATCCTTCAGTAACTGCTTATAATCCAGTGCGGTTTTCTCGTTTTTCTGAATATAAACCACCACCCGACGCAGAATTGGAATCAGTTCCAGAGCATCCCGACACGCTAAAACACGTCGTAATAAACGCTCGACGCTCGCATCCTCTTCCGTCATGCTTTCACGGCAAAAATTCAGCGCACGCCCCAGCGTCTGCGTTCCATTCTCCTTCACCCGGTCCCGTGCAATCGCCGCACCAACCAGACCAAATCCAAAACGCTGGATATCATTTTTTAGGTCCACATTCCCCAACTTAATCAGGTAACTCCACGCTTCTTCCGCTGTCAGTGGATTGTCAGCACGACGCATTCTTGCCCGAAAACCGGTATCTTTCTCGATTCGCTGAATCACGCTATCCACAAAATCCGAGATATTATATTCCTTCTGCACGAATTCCTCTTCACTCATCGGAAACTCCTCCTTTTTTCGTTTTTTTGGTCATTTTCCCCTTCTGAACATTAAATCGCGGCAGACCTTTCACGTATGCTTGAATCTGTCGAGCAGTGTCCCGTCCACAACAATCATCATAACATGATGCGGCGATGCGTTGCCACCTTTTCTGCTCCTTTTCAATTTCCTCAGGCGTTCCGTCCGCCGCAAGTTCCACAATCGATTGCGCGAGTGGTTCCATTTTTTCCCAGAAATTCTGGCATGCCGTATCCGCATGTGCGGTCCCCTGCGCGTCATTCATCTCCTTAAAATATCGACTTGTCGCGCTGTAAAGAATTTTGGCGTACTCTGCGAGTGTCTCCAAAATCCCACAGTAAGCCTGGTAACAAGCATCATCTTTCTGAACCCATTCCCAGTCGATGACGAATTCCGAGCAGACGTAATCTTTATCTCCAGAAACATACTGCTCGCCGGAATTACTTTTAATTGCAATTCCGCCAACCCAGACTCCCAGATTCTGCTTTTCACACCCCAGAAGTCGTTTAAACCCCAGAGATAAAAACGCAGGGCTCGGGTATTCATGATTTTTCGTTACAATGAACTGTAATAGCGCGTCCAGCTGGCGCCACGGTTTTTTATTCGGGTTACACCAGACCGCTTTCCAGTCCTTTTTGTCCTGAAAAATAGTCATGCTGGGGTCCCATAGAGGTACCTTATGCGTTGGATACGCGATTCCTTCCGTCATCAGAAGCTGTCCCTTCCACAGACATAAAAACTTGTCTATCGGAAACAGTACCCCCTGATAACTTTTCCGGTAACGCAGTGCGGAGTCGTTTTCCTCACCGGTCGGCATTTCTTCCCAAAATGGACACCCCATTTCAGGATTCTCACCTAAAACACGAACCTCTTTTACTTCTTTTTCCGTAAGAATATTTAACCAGAGCGTCTCCAGTACCGTCTCACCGAGCAGGAAAGAATGCAGATACCCTGCATACCCCGTCAGCGTTCCCTGCTTTCCGGATGCTCCTTTATTATTCGTTGTGGGATCAACTTTCGTCGCTTTATCGTACTTTTTTCCGCCACAACCGTAAGCGGTACCAATCAGTAACAGCCGCGCGGTCTCCGCATCTGTGAACCCCTGCTCCACATTCCACTGCGTCAGAATCGATTTATTCCCACGCGCCACCGTCAGCGACACCGCCGCCAGCGTATTTGCGGTACAATTCCCTTTTAACTGTGGAAACTGCAGGAATGGCCGTTCTTCATCATAAATGTCGAAACGGTCTTCCCACTTCTCCAGATACGTCAACGCGTTGCGCGAAATCGTTTCCGGCGTCAGTTTCTTCCAATCATCACGGTCCTTCACCGGACAGCAGGCGTGCACAATCGCTAACAGTAACCGCGTCAGGACGACCGTTTCTACCGGAGTGCCGCCAATTCGCCGAAAATTGGGATTTACGGCAAATATCTCCCGTAAACTCACCTCCCCATGCCCCGCAATCGGTATCCATGGTACTCGACATAAATTAAATGACCGATTTTCAGCCATTTCAGTCACTTCTACCACTCTCTTTCCCCCTTTCTGAACCTTTTAGAGCTCAACAATTGCTGAATTTCATGAAAAATAAGAAATTCTAAGCATCTTAATTCCATTTCCGAAACACCCATAATGTCCTTTCTGTACATCATACACATTAACACATAAAAATTTTTCTGTCAAGACGAAATCTCAAAATATCTAAAAATTTTTTTGAATGGGTATGATTTAATTTAACCAATACAATTTGACTAATTAAATGAAGTTTTTAATTTCGGCCGATAGAAAATTTATCGACTCTTGAGAACCCTCCTCTCAAGACAATTATAATATAACCTATACAGTTAGAATTGTCAAGGGGTGGAAAGGAATTTTCTGTAAAATTTTTTAAAAAAAGTCAAGAAATATAAAAAATTGCATAATTGTGAGACATAATACCATATTTATTCTTTAATTACGCGAATTTTTCAATTTTTTCTCCGTGTTACCTGTGAAGTCGCCGTTTTATACCCGTCCCATTATAAGATTTCATTTTCAGCCGTCGTTTCGCGTGACAGATACGACTGTCGGAGGGACCGTCCCTCGAGAGAATTTTCATGGGTGATTAAAAATGATTATGATCATTTAAAATCCGTCTGTGAAATCTGTCTCTTCTGTGGGAAGTGCCGAAAAATACG
>JAUNAI010000185.1 GCA_030527705.1 Planctomycetia bacterium
TTTAATCCCGACACGACCTGAAATTTCGCTTCACCGTCGTTACGCGTTGCGAAACGACTTGCAGATGAACCGCCCGACGCGATTCGGTAATTTAACCGTTTTCAGGTCTGGGAGAAACCTATTTTTGCAAAAAATGGTTTCTCCCACAAGCGTGGAAGCGAGACGGCTAGCAAGTTCCTCCCGAAGGGTGGAAAGTTGCGTTCGTGTTTAGAGATTAAAAGAGGTTCTGAAACGGGACAGGAATGTCCCGTCCCCCATGTCCACTAAAGAAACGGTATAAAAATGAAACCTATCCTACCTAAATTAACGTTTTTCGTGTTATTCGTCCTGTGCGCTTCGGTTGCATGTGCAGCGACGTGGGACTTGAAATTTGCATCGCTGAAAATCGAGGAAGACGCAAGCGCGTCTCTGACGTTTCCGGACGGGAAAGTCGTTTCCGTTGCCAACGCGTTTCAGATTCATCCAGCGAAAGGCGCATCGCATTATGCCCAGCGTGTAGAATTTGACGCGGAAGGAAAAGGAAGTGGAAAGGAAAATGAGACGTTCCGCGTTCTGTTTCCGAATGGCGTATGTGCGTTTTTCAGTATCGAGGCGCATGACGGTTTCGCGCTCGTGAAAATCGAAAAAGTTAACCTCCCGGAATCGGCGGGCGAAATCGAAGAAATGACGATTTTTCGTTTCGACATGCCGAAAGAGGGGAAGTATGTTTCGACGATTAATAATGTAATTTGGGATGAGAAGAAATTCGGGTTGATGACGGCGTCAATTAACGTGCGTCCGATGCTCGAAACTCCGCGTGGCACGAATAGTGACCAGAAAGGTTGCTCGCACACGTTCGCGCAAGAGGGAAATTTAGCGGAAATGGTCGCGGAATGCGGGAAGTCGTTCGCGCGTTTTAATGCTACGAGTGTCCGTGAAGACCGGGGCGGCTGGAGCGTGCGGGGTAAGAATTTTGAGAAACCACTCGATTTAACGGGGTGCGTCGCGATTCGTGCACGAGTGCTCGGTGATGGAAAAGGACAGTTGTTGAAAATCCAGCTCGGAAGTGGAGCGAAAGGGCACCGCGACGATTATATTCCAATCGATTTCACCGGGTGGAAAACCGTCACGCTCACGAGTCCCGCTCTGAATGATTTAGAATACGGAAATGTGACGCGGATTCTGTTTTATTATAACGGAATGCCGGCAAAAACGTCCGTGTCGTGCGGAATCGACCAGGTTGAGGCGGTGTTCAAGAATACGGACGGCACGGAACGAACGGTCGTGCTGGAAGATTTCGAGTCGGACGCACTGTGTTACTGGGATTCGGCATTACCGCGCCTGAACGTGCGGACGTACACGCGCCATGAACTCGCACCGGGAGCTTTCGGCATCGTGGCTGCGCCGGTGACAGAGTGGAAATTCGTCGTTCAGAAGTTTCAGGAAGTCGCGGGTCTTCCCTGCCCACGTCCGGGAGGCGGGTGGAGAAATGATTCGCCGTGGACGAAGCAGTCGTACTTTTTCCTGACCAATTTCCGTGAGGAACAGTTCGACGACGCGCTCGCCATCGCGAAACGGGGTGGTTTTAAGCAGATTTTACTCCTCCAGTACTCATGGATTAACCCGCCGGGGCATTATGATAACGTGCCGAAAAGCTCTTTCCCAGACGGAATTGAGGGATTACGTCGAGTAATTGACAAGTTCCACGCGGAAGGAATTCGGTTCGGATTCCATTATCTTGCCGCGTCACTCGACCCGCCAGACGCGTATTTAACGCCAGTTCCTGATAAACGGCTTGTGGCGGACCTGTCGGCAACACTCGCGAAAGACATTTCCACAACGGATACCGTTCTGCCCACGACACTCTCACCGGATGCGTTCCCGTTCCAGGAAGATCCGTACATCGGGCGCGGTCAGTGTCTGTGGATTGATGATGAACTCATCTGGTATAACGCTATTTCCACCACGGAAAACGGGGAAAATGGAAACACGGACGGTAACGGAACTGAAAACACGGATGGAAACGGAAACGCCCAAAATCCGCTCGGTTTCGGAAAGTGTATCCGCGGTTACATGGGGACGAAACCGGCTGAGCATAAGGCGGGGGCGGAAATTCGGCTTCTGGTCCGCGCGTATGGATATTATATGTACGATCTGGATACCGACTTATGCGAGGAAGTGGCAGAAAATTGCGCGAAACTGGTAAATCAGCTTCCGATTGACATGATGTATTTCGACGGCTCGGAACGGCTTCAGCGACCGAGTGACTGGCGCGACCACTGGTATTATAACGCGAAACTTCACCGTGCGTTTTACGACGCGTTCGAGAATAAGAATATCCTGTATCAGGCAAGTAGTTTTTCGCCGTACTCGTGGTATCAGCTCGCTCGGAGTGCCTCGGCGGACGGTCACGATGACCTGAAAGCGTATCTGGATGAACGTTCCGGCTCGTTCCAGTATTTCGCGGAATCGGAAATGCCGCTGGATATCGGCTGGTATTACGGTTACGACCGCCGCGCGACGCCAGATATGTATGAGTATATTCTCGGCGCGACCATCGGTTATAACTCCTCCATGTCGTTTCAAGTTTCCGTCGACGCGGCGCACGCGCACCCGTTTACCGGCGAGATTCTCGACATGATTCGCGAGTACGAAAATCTCCGACTTTCTGGGCGCGTGCCACAGGAAATGCGTGAGCGACTGCACATCGACCCGAAACTGCGTGGGACGAAAAGTGACGAGGAACGGAATCGGCTGTCACTCGAACATCGGCGCGAATATCGACTCGTGAAAATCGACGGAAAAGAGTATTTCCAGCGCGTCATTTATCCGTTGTGGGAAGAAGTGAAACCGGGCGACGAGTGGACGCTGGAAGTCCGTGATGAACCGGCAACTATCGGATTCCAGATTCAGTACATGGATGCGAAAGAGTGGAAAAAACGTGACGATCTGGCGACGGCTCGGCGTGACGGAAAAATCGTAAAACCGCGTATTTTCGTGGACGGAAAGGAACTGGCGCTGGACATGACGCTGACGCTCGGACAGTACGGCTTCACGCTCCCGAATCGTCCTGACGCGAAATACGGTGCGCCACTCAAGAAGCCGGAATACGCGTCGGCGTGCGCGACGGGTGTGCGACTTGCTCCGGGAAAATACACGGTCAAATTCGAGTGTGAAACGGAAGATAATGTACCGATTCGCGTGAGAACGCCGATGTTCTTGGATGAGAAATATGAGATTCCGGCGGAGTAAAAAAGAAACATAAATAAAAAACAAGAAGCAAGCAATCGAAGATTGCGATTAAGAGTTTTTTGAAAGAGAGGTCTGGGGAGGAAACCTATTTTGCAAAAATGGTTTCTCCCACGAGCGTCACGATATGACGGGTACTCAGTCTCCCCTAAAATAGGATGCTGATATATGACAAGGAATAAAACATGAGTATTGAAGTTCAAAATATTACGAAATCGTTCGGGAATTTCCTCGCGCTGAATGATGTTTCGCTGTATATCAAAACGGGCGAGCTGGTCGCGCTTCTGGGTCCGTCGGGGTCGGGAAAAACGACGCTATTACGGATTATCGCTGGACTGGAAGAGGCGGACGAGGGTAGCGGACCGATTCTGTTTAATAACCATAATATGGAAAATCAGAAAATCGGCGACCGCGGTGTCGGTTTCGTGTTCCAGCATTACGCACTTTTCCGACACATGACGGTTTTCGAGAACGTTGCGTTCGGGCTTCGTGTACGTCCGCGAGTAACTCGTCCGGATAATGGTGAGATTCGTCGCCGTGTACTGGAACTTCTGCGGCTGGTTCAGCTCGATACGCAGGCGAATCGGTATCCGCATCAGCTTTCCGGCGGTCAGCGTCAGCGAGTTGCGTTGGCGCGCGCGTTGGCGGTGGAACCACAGGTTCTGTTGTTAGACGAGCCGTTCGGTGCGTTGGATGCGAAGGTCCGCGTCGAACTGCGTCAGTGGCTACGTCGGTTACATGATGAGATTCATCTTACTAGCGTTTTCGTGACGCACGACCAAGATGAAGCGTTAGAACTTGCAGACCGCGTGGCAGTCATGAGTGCAGGAAAAGTAGAACAGTTCGCGACGCCGAATGAGGTATTCCATAAGCCAGCGACGGAGTTCGTGATGAATTTCTTGGGTTCCGTGAACCGATTCCGTGGGCAGGTGGATGGCGGAAAAGTGCGCCTTGGTGAGCAGTTCATCATGAACGCGCCGAAAGATACGGAAGAAGCGAAACTTTTCGTCCGTCCGCATGACCTGCTGGTTTCACACACGAAAATGCCGGGTAGCTTCAATTTACGAGCGGTGGTGAAGCGGATTCACTCGGCCGGTGCGCGTGTTCGGCTGGAGCTGGAGACCCATACTGGCGACGCGATGGTCGCGGAAATGACACACGGGCGACTCGCAGAACTGAATCTTCAGCAGGACCAAGAAGTGTATGTTTCTCCAGTAAATATCCGAGTTTTCGGTTCCGACATGCACGCGATGGACTAAAACGTGATAAAATAGGTAGAAAACGGAGACAAAATTGGCGTAAAAATCAATTTAACCGAAAAAATATAAAAAATTTTGGAAAAAATTTGGAAAAAGTCCCTACCCCCTGCTGACATTTGACGAAAAATCATATATAATATAGAGTAATTATATAGTCATTTTTCGTTTCAGTTGGATTTTCGATTTAGCTGAAACTTGGAGTAAAAAATAACCGATTTGGCGGCTATACTGATTTATTTTTAAAATAGAAATATATTTTAAGGTAGAATCAGATATAAATGAACCGATGCGCATTTCGTGCGTAATGCAGATAGCGACATGTGGGCGGGAACATGCGTTGGCCTGCCAACGAATTGGGTGTGATTGAGAGATTGGACAAGGAGATTGCACGATGAAAAAAATCGTCAAACGACCGGCATTCACGCTGGTTGAACTTTTGGTTGTTATCGCCATCGTCGGTATGTTGGTGGGATTGCTTCTTCCCGCGGTTCAGCAGGCACGACGTACCGCTATGCGTATGCAGTGCCAGAACAAGGAAAAGCAGTTGACATTAGCTGCGTTGAACTATGAAAGTGCCCGTAAATATATTCCGCCGGTCGGTCGTCAGCCGGGAAGTAGTACTTCCTCGAATCCCGACGGTGTTAGTCTCTTCGTTTTGATGTTACCATACATGGAACAGGATGCACTTCACAAGACCGTGAAAAAAGAATTGAGCCAGTCGCTTGGTTCCGCTACGCAGGAAATGACAGATTTGGCTGCAATTGCATTGCCGATGTTCAAGTGCCCAGCTTCTTCCACGAATACGACGGTTGACGAAACGGGAACCGATTCGGAAGCTCCGGCAATTTCCAACTATAAAGTCGTTGTTGCCTCGACAATCGGCATGTATCAGGGAGCACTGGGTAGTGGTGGTTCTTCCTACGCTGGTGGTACGGCGGCGGCAGACGGTGCCTCTCTCTTCAGTAATAAAGGTCGTAAACTTGGTGAAATCGGTGACGGTCTTTCCAATACGTTACACCTGACGGAATCCAATGAACAGTATTACGCGCGTTGGGTTGTTGGTCTCGATTCTGGTGTTTACACCTACTGCACCAAAGGTGGTATTAGTGAACCGACCAAGAGTGGAAATAACAGTTTCTATGCTCCGTCTGGCTACGAAAATAACCAGCTTGGCGCGGATGCGACCTATGCGGATAACACACCGTGGACCAACTTGGATCGTGATTATGAAGAATATCCGTATGAATGGTCTTCTCTTTCCAGTAGCTCCTTCAAGAGTGGTCAGAGTGGCGATGCGACGGAATATGGTCCGAGTTCCGAACATGGTGGCGTGATTATTCATACCTTCCTCGACAACTCGGTTCATAACATCAGCGATGAAATTGACCCGGCGGTCTACTTCTTCGCGACCACCTATAAAGGCGGTGACCCAGCTCTGTCTGTGGATGAATGATTTACCTAATCGGTTCTGTTAACCGAAAGAACCTTCATCTGGGAATGATTCAGATGAGGGTTCTTTTATTTCTGCCTCCCCGTCAAAAACTTTGAATCGAATATTATGAATCATAAAGACCTAAACTCATACGACCGTGTCGGCGTCGTTGGACTTCTGCGACGCGGGGAGAAATTTCTGGTTATTCAGCGTTCCGCGGAAGTTCGAGCACCGTTAACGTGGTGTTTTCCCGGTGGCGGAATAGAAGGTGGAGAAACCGAAGAACAAGCACTGGTACGTGAAATCATGGAGGAACTCGGAATCTGTGTCACGCCATTAGAACGGGTTCATGAATCGGTCACGCCGTGGAATGTTTATCTTTACTGGTGGACAGCAGCGGTTTCAGATGCGGAATTGGCGCAATTACGGCTCGACCCGCGTGAAGTGAAGGCGGTCGAGTGGATGACGCTCGAAGAACTGCGACTCCACCCCAACACGCTCGAAAGTAACGTCACGGCAATTGAGTTTCTCGAAAAAGTGCTGGAAATGTGAGAAACTTTTTACCGGATTTAACTGTAATACAACTTACTGCGGATATTTCTCCAGAAAATCCGACTCCGACAGGACGGGAACGCCAAGTTCCTGTGCTTTCGTGAGTTTACTCCCTGCATCTTCACCGGCGATAACGAAAGACGTTTTTTTCGACACACTTGAGGCGGCTTTCCCACCGAGTTTCTTGATTAGGCTTTCAATTTCCGGACGCGTAAAATGGATAAGTTTCCCCGTCGCAACGACGGTCATTCCGGATAATGGAAGCGACTCCGCGACCTGTAACGCTGCCGCTTGCCGACCGTTTTCGTCGATGAAATCCATTCGAACGCCCGCTGATTTCAGACCGTCCAGCTCCATCATTCCGTCTTCTGAATGCAGAAATTCCCATACACTCTGTGCGATGATGGCACCGACGCCGTCCACCGCGGAAATATCCTCCTGTGTTGCGGACTGGAGTGCGTCAATGTTCTGAAAGTGCATGGCGAGTAGCTCAGCCGTCTCTTTTCCGAGATGCGGAATGGAGAGCGCGTTCAAAAGTCGGGCTAAACCGCGATTTTTACTATCACGAATAGAATCACACAGGTTCTCGAAACTGCTCTGCGCACAGAGGCAAAAATAGATTTCCAGATTCGTCGTGAACTCTTCTGCGTCAGGTAACGGACACGTGTCGGTAAAATTTTCGCCCGGCAGAACGCTCCGTGTGTCACTTTCCCAGAGTATTTTCGGCGATTTTCGTCCTACTCGCGCCCGATACAGCTTTATAAGAAACTTTTTCCCTTCCGGAATATTCTTTAATGTCACGGAAAACGGAAAATTCACCCCGACACGTACTTTCTCAGGAAAATCGACGCGGCACCAGTCCGTTTCCAGTACGTCTTCCTGATATTCCGGGTCAAAAGCGAAAATCGACGGCATTTCCTCCACCTCAGACGGTACATGAACCGTATACTCCGCACGTTTCTCCACGCGTATCGAAGTTTTCGGTACCTCCATCATTTTTTCAGTCGTTTTTTCTTTTAAATTTCCACTCGGCTTATCTTCTGTTTCAGAATTTTCCGATTCAGAATTTTCC
>JAUNAI010000186.1:0-6803 GCA_030527705.1 Planctomycetia bacterium
CCATGCTGAAAATGGGAAAGATACGGAGCCTATGCGGAGTTTCTCGATTCCTGCATGGGATTCTCTTAAGGTAGAAAGGACGGAGAAAGCGATTTGTCTTAAGACGGAAACTGTGAGTGCAACGATAGAGTTTTACGCGCTGAAACGGGAAGCGTCACCAAAAATCGAGGCGCGTCTGGAGAAAGACTGCGTCGTGATGAATACCGGCGACATGGAGAAAGCGGATTTCGGGAACATTCAGATGCAGATTCGTGGGCTGGACGCTAACAGAATGGCGAATCGGGATTACTGTCTCTATTTTAACGTTCAGGGGCCGGCTGGGTGTCGCGGAAACTTCTATTTCGAGGGACACACGCTCGACGGGAAGCATTTCTGGAGAGTGAAAGAGGTAAATTTTAGTGGTCAGATTCAGAAAATCGCGTTCGACCAGTTTATCCCGGACGGTCTGCGTTACCTAAATCTCCGGTACGACTTTTTCGGTTGCGGTGAGTTTCGACTTTATACCAGTCGCGTCGAGATGGAGGAACTGGCACCGTCTGCGTTGAGCGGAAATGTGAAACCGGAACTGCTGTTTTATGCGTCTTTTGACGGAGAGACGGCGGACGCGGATTTCGCGAAAGGGGAGAAGAAACCGAGACGGGCGGAGAAGTTGGCATTTACGGATGACGCGGTAAAAGGGAAGGCACTGGAACTCCGTGACGCGGAAAAATCAGCGTTAGAGTACCTTTCTGCAGGAAATATTCTCCCGGAGGAGGGGGCGATTTCCGTGTGGGTGAAGCCGAACTGGAACGTCGCGGAGGGGACGCACGGGTGGAGGACGATTCTCTCGAATCCGTGGGAACACGACTCCCGAATCGGTTCCGGTGCGCTCTGGTGCTGGATTCATGAAGGTCGGTTGCGTTTCGACACAAGTGATCTGCGTGATTCTTACATGACAATGAATATCCCGCATGAGGATAATTGGGTTCATGTCGTTTTTTGTTGGGACAGATTCTCGAAAAAAGTATATATTAACAATCATGTACGGCGTTCTCTCGGTGACAGCACCAATATGGCTCAGCCAGTGCGACCGTTACGGTACTCACGGACGGATTTTGAAACGTTCTTCGTCGGGTGTCGCGGTGCGTATCAGACCGTAGAAGGAAAACTGGACGAGTTACGGATCTACTCGAAATCACTCTCACAGGAGGAAGTGGAGAAACTGTATCGGGAATTCCGGCCGATTTCTCTCGTAGAAACAGGGACGGGGAAAGTAACAGGGACGAAATGCCTGACGGACGACGTTCCGGGGACGGTAACTGCCGTGGTGAGAAATGCTAGCGGGAAGCCGATTTCCGGGAAAGTGCGTGTGGTTCGGAATAAACTGGCTGAAAATGGAAATCTTGATGAGTTGGATTCCACGCCGGAAATTATCATGGTTCAGGAAGCAACTTTCGCGCCAAACGCCGACACAGCGGTGACATTAAACGTTCCGAAACAGGAAGCGGGAATGCTCTCCGTACAGGTTTTAATAGAAGAAGAGGAGATTCAGGATTCCCTGCCAGTAGCGGTTCTGGAGATGCCACACTCGGTGGAGTTTCTGGAAGGTGAACGGAAGCGAATAGCACGTGAAAGCGCGTCGAAAAACCTGTGGACGGAGGAACTGGAACTGAAACTGATGGAGGAAGTGGACCTCTCGAAAGTGGGTTCTGAAACGTTAAAGGAACGGTTTACGCACTTTGGTGAATATACGGTGAGTGAACTCGACGGACGAAAATATCTGGAAATGAAGAATGAAGCCGGCTCACGGTTCGCGTTCCACCTGCCAAAACTGGAAAAGGGGAAAGTGTACTGTTTCGAGTGGGATATTCCCGACGACAAGATGCGGACGGTGGATATTATCGCTCAGACCGCCCTGCGTTCCGGTTTCAGCGAGTATGAACTCCAGACGGGATACTGTACAGGTGATGAGTATCCGAACACGGGGAAATGGCTGACTCAACGGATGTTATTCTGGTCACGCGGTGAGGATTTCGCGCTGGTTTTCACGTCAGCACGGACGGTCACGCCGATTGACACGGAGAGTGGGAAACCTGCCGGAGGAAAATGCGTCGGTGGTGGTGCGGCTGTCGGAAAAGTACGGATTTATGAGGTTCTGAACGAGGAACTCCCTGTAGCGAGAGTGAATCCGGCGAAACCCGTCAAGAAATGGACACGACCTGTGGGGATTTATTTCGAGGACCCAGCGATTAACTACGATTTCGGAGCGGACGGCTCGACACACGCGGGCTATGCGGTGACACTCGACCGACTGTGTCAGTACATGAAATTCAGCGGTCAGAATATGCTTGCGTACCCGATGGCGTGGTATAACGGACCAATCGGGAAGCGGTATAACCCCAGAAATCACGTTCCGTACTTTTTTGAGGGGATTCTGGAGCGTTTCGATCGTGAGGGACTGGAATTCATGGGAACGTTTAACCAGAATAACGTCAGTTTCGACGTTCCACTTCTCAGCCGTGTGGATGTGCTTGGCGACGCGCTGAATGATACATATTTCACGATTCATAATACCGGAACGGTTCACCCCGGTGGGTGGCACGGTTCACCACCGATTTTCAACACGCTCCACCCGGAAATTCAGAAAATGACGCTCCGTCAGCTGGACGAGATTCTCGCTTACGCGGCGAAACACCCGTCATTTAAGGGAATCATCCTGCACCTTCCACGTCACGCACTTCACTCCCTCGGCGACATTCGGGCGGGTTATAATGACTACCTGATTGAGATGTTCGAGAAAGAGACCGGCATTCAGATTCCGGTAGATAAGAAGGACGTAAAACGTGGGAAACTCTGCTATGACTGGCTGATGAATAACGCACGGGAAGAGTGGGTTGACTGGCGGTGTCGGAAAATTGCCGACTGGTACAAGACGCTCGCAAAACGGTTAAGCGACGCTCGCGCCGACCTGAAACTGGGAATTAACTGCATGGTTCCGATTCTCTATGAGGACAGCTCCTACGATTCGGGCACGGAACGCGATTTCTGGGGTAAGATTAACCGTGAAATGGGCGTTGACGCGAAATATTTCGCCGATGTGCCGAACATGTTTATCGACCAGACCGTTTTTCCTGCTGATTATCGGTGGACGGAGAACCGAAAGCCAGACGGTATCCGTGCAAGACTGCGAAACACGGAGGAATACGCGGGAATGTACACGTCTCTGGAACTGTCGGAGAATGCGTGGATTCACCATCACGATCGGTACTGGGAATCCGCTATCGGGACGGACGACACGAAAACCATGACGGCAGAGTGGTTCAAGGAACATCCGTGGCGCGTCTCGACGCTAAATCCAACGGGGTTTTACGCGATGAAACATTATATCATGCCACTGAAATATAAGGATATCCTCGGTATCACGAAAGGCGGTTTCCTGATTGGAACGTACGGCATGGAACGGGAGTTGGTTGCGTTCTCTGCGGCATTCCGCGCACTGCCGGCAGTTCCGTTTACGGACTGTAAGGACTTAAGCACGGAAGATGTGAAAGTTCGCACACACACGGACGCAGACGGAAAATACACGTGGTATTATGCAGTTAACGCGAGCGCAGAAGTTCAAGAAGTGACGATTCCGATGGAGGCTGAAAAGGCGGTCGATCTAGCGCGTAATATTCTTGTACCAGTCACCGACGGAAAGGTCACACTGAAATTGGAGCCGTACTCCTTACGTTCATTCCGTGTGAAAAAGTGACCAAAACTCCAAATATTTAAGTAAACACAATATTTAAAGCAAGCGTTCGCAGAACGCGATTAAAAGGTTTTTTAGGAGGGGGGCTGGTGGAGACCTATTTTGCAAAAATGTTCCCTCCCTCACGAATGTTTAATGGTTGTGTCTCTAAACACTTTACGCAAGATTCCACCCTAATCGGGAGGAACTTGCTACCCATAGAGAGGTTACGCTCGTGGGTGGAGACCATTTTACAAAATAGGTTTCTCCCCAGACCCACTAAAACGGTTAACTTACCGAATCTCGTTGGGCGGTCCTTCCGGTAGTCGTTTCGCAACGCGTAACGACTACCGGAAGCGAGAGAATATGCAACGTCGGGACTAAAAAATTCAAAAAAACTTTTAATCGCAGTCTTCGACTGCTTGCTTCTTGGGTTTTTGTGTTTTCGGTTGGGTTTAGCCGTAAATCTCCGTCCAGAGTCCGTTCAGGTCCACATCCGCTGGCGTTCCTGCGAAAACGACGGTACGGTACAGCATTTCCCGCGTTTCGCCCTGCTTGAAGAGCCACGGTCCCGGATTATAGTTGAACGGCATCGGCGAAATGTTCCCGTAATTCCGCGTAAACCACGGACAATTCTCGAACGTTGGTTCCGGGGGCGTAATATTCGGTGGGCAGAAGACTGCGACACCTTCCGTAATCGCCGGGTTAAAGTACCGTTTTCCGTAATACGCACACCATTTTGCCGGTTTACCCTCGGTTTCACCCTGACCGACTTTCCCGTCACTGTTAATCAGCGTTCCGCCACCGTCCGGTGAGAGGTCATTCGTGACACGCACACCGAAGAAACCGTGATTCGTCCGCGTGACGTTCACGTCCACCAACGGCGTCCATTTCACGTAAAAGTCCACGACATAATAATCATCACACCGCCAGTCAATCGTGTACCGACGGAAATCCTCGATAATCGGTTCCTGTTCCGGTTTTTTCCAGATACAACCGTCCGTCCAAGTGACTTTCGTCTCGGTCGCTTCCTCGATATTCAGCTCGTTTTTGCTCAAAATCTGCCCAGCGTCTCTCTTGCCCTGCCAGTAGTTCCCACCATTCACACGGTCCAGCCCGAAGAACATGGAGCGGTGATGGGGCCACGGTTGCTGACTTTCCGTCGTCACGGACATCATCGATTTCGGACCAGCGAGCGGGTAAATGTACGGGTATTTCTGGTGCTGACCGTTTCGGTAAGTCGCCAAAATCTGGTTATCACGCCGTACCCAGAGCATTTTGTTCTCACACTCCGAGACATACGTCGTGTTGTGTTCCGCTTGAGAATCTCCCCAATTTTTCGTCAACGGAGAGGCTTTCTTTCCCGCAAAAATCGGACCGGAGGGAATGTTGGAGATGACACCGTTCTCGTCACCGTAGGAAACGCTTAAACCGCCTGCGACCGCTCCAGAAGCCAACGCCGTGCGGAGAAAATCTCGTCTTTTCATAATGGTTGTTCCTTTTTTAAATAGAAGTTAAGGTAGGTTATCCCCCTAGCAGGGGCAGGGAAAAAAGGAAAAAATGTCACGGGACTTTTTCCCTTTTTGTCCACTACACCCTTACATTTTAACACATTTCCCACCCTGCGTCAAGCGTTTCCTCGGAAAATTCTGGAGTTTTTGGGAGTTTTTCGGATATTTTTTGAAATCCGTCTTGCGTAAAATGGAGAATCTCGTATAATAAAGACCTAAATAGGGGGTGAAATCTTGAGTAGAACATTTATGGTTATATTATTACTGTCTCTTTGCGTCGCTTTCGGAGCGCAGAAACCCGCCTTTTCACAGGTTTTATCGGAACTGGAGAGCGACACCCAATCTACAAAAATCGACGAAGAATCGCCACCGCTCGTGTGGTTCGTTCACGGAATGTTGGTTTTCATCGAGATTAACTTTAATAAAGAACTGGAAACACTACGGAAAATCTATCCGGACGCTACGGAAATCACGCTTAAAAAGTGGCCTGCCCCCCTTGGTCCCGGTGTGACGGCGGAAGCGCACTGGAATCACTCGGTAAAAGTCGCGGAAGCGTATTCGGCTGAGCTTGCGCGGGAAATTGCCGACTTGCCACCGGAAGACCGTCAGCGTCTGGTTCTCGTTGGGCACTCACTGGGCGGAAGAATTGCGATTCGGGCACTTGCGAGAGCCTCGAGAGACCCTGATTTTCGCATTCGGCAACTCATTCTGGCGGGGACGGCGACCGATTTTGATGACCCGGACATTCCCGACGCGGTACGGACTTCCCAGCGGACGGTGTACAATCTCATCAACGAATATGATGTCATGTTGGCGGCGTATAAAATCGCGGAAAAACACACCGCTCTTGGGACGGGGTGTCTGTACCCCATGCGTCCGGAACGGTTTTATGAAATCTCGCTGGTAGACTCCGTGAGCCATTTCGGATACGATTATCTGGAACGTCTGTTAAGCTCGATTCAGGCCGACGATTTCCGGAACCGAACGATTATCGTTCCGCAAGATGAAATAACCGCACACGTATCGACACACGGAAACGATTTTTTCTGGAAAACCCATGACGAATTTCTAGGCTGGACGCTCCAGTGCCACACCATTACGGGAGAATACCGGATTCTGAACCCGGAAAAGGTCCGTCGTGCGTCCGGGAAAATGACGTACATGATGTCAGCGTTCCTGCGTGTGAAACAGCAACTGACGCACCAATACGAATTTCGGTTACCGTCCGACAGCCTGATTCTCCCTACGTCTGAGCCAATAGTACAGTTCGACGCGCTCGGCAGTGCCGGTTGGTGGTGCGACTTGGAGACGGTCGAGTCGTGGAGATTTCAGAAGAATTACACCACTTCCCAGTACCGACTTCTCGACCCGCAGAACCGACGGCGTGCGTATGGCACCGAAAAGTGCGTCCGTGAAGCGTTTCGGCGAGCAGTGGAATAATGGAATAAAAGGACTTCAGGGACAAAAAGACAAGATGTTGCGGGACTTATGTCCATTATGGCCCGTCATGAGCGTTAAACCTCCCACGGACTCCATGGAGAGAGAATTAAAACCAGTAATATTAAATCTCCCACTGATCTCAC
>JAUNAI010000186.1:6813-7460 GCA_030527705.1 Planctomycetia bacterium
TTTTAAATAAAATCTGTGTAAATCCGTGGGAGGTTAATGCTCACGACGGGAACGAGGGAAATGAGGGAGTGAGGGAAATAAGGGAACGGTATCTTCCCTTCCTTCCCTTTCCCTGACGCTGAGTGACGGGAGGTTTAACGCTCATGAGGGAATTAAGGGAAACACGGGAACGAGGGAATTAAGGGAATGACATCTTCCCTTCCTTCCCTTTTCCCTGCCGGTGAGTGATGAGATATATTTAAATTTCTGTGTAATTCTGTGAGATCTGTGGGAGACATAATACCGCTGGTTTCCGCGTAGAAGTATAAACTCACCGTTTTTCCCTCTCTCTCCGTGTCGTCCGTGGGAGGTTTCATGCCGCTGGTTTCCACGTCGTCCGGCTCACGATTTCGGGGAAATTTTAAAAATATTGACTTTTTTGGTCTTTTTTGGGAAAATTTACTTGACACGCGGAAATGCTGGTGTAAAATGAGGCTGTATTGATTTCACTTAAAATTTTAGGGAGAGGTTTTTGATTCTGCGGGTATCATTTCCGGTGTTCAGGTGACCCAGTTGGCCAGTTGAACACCCTGTCGGACGGTCACAGTGCTAAACCCATTACGCAAGATTCCACCCTAATCGGGAGGAACTTGCTACCCGTAGAGAGG
>JAUNAI010000187.1 GCA_030527705.1 Planctomycetia bacterium
ATTTCATCAATTTTTTTATTTTTTCCCTTGATATATTGAGAAGCTGACGTATAATAAATAATATGTAGATTCTGTTTTAAAGAATCTGAATGTTTAAAAATGGCCACTTAAGTATTATTAAGGACATGAAAATGTATAAATCAACTCACGACAGCGAAATGAATTCCCGTGATAAAGTGCGTAAAATCGGGGGGGGGGGCAATATATAGCGTTCGGAAGAAGTACGCAGGTTACTCATTCTTGCGTTCCTCACGTTCTGAAAATTACAAGAAAACTCTTCATAGTTCTTGGAATTGCATTTATTTCTGGTGTATTTTCTGTCCATGCACTTTCCGCTACCGACTACGTCTGGAATGGAGGCGACGGCGAGTGGAATACCGCTACAAATTGGAATCCCGAAGGAAAACCGACAGTGAATGATAATGTTATTATCAATTCAGGTACCGTTACAGGGTTTGGGAATTTCGCGCACTTAACCATTAATGCTGGTGGAACGCTTGACAATGCAAGTAGTAACAACACAAGTTTTAGTACAAAACTCACCGTAAATGGCGGAACATTTAACGCAGGAACGTTCTATTCCGTACCGACGGAAACTGGTTCTACTCTTGAGATGAAATCAGGGAATATTACTACCACCTATTTTACACTTAGTCAAGGTTCTAATACCGCTGGTTTATCCAGTACCTTCGATATGTATGGTGGTAATTTAAATATTACTGCTGGAAATCTTCGTATTGGTTATCAGAACAAGGCGATTATGAATGTTTACGGTGGTAACATTATGAATGCCGGCGGTTTTTTTATAGACCAATCCGGAAAGGGATCCGTTTTGAACATTTACGGAGGAAATTCTACTTGGGAACTCAATAGCCTTAATTGTACGCACTCTACTGGCTTCCTCAACTATATCGCAGACGGAAAAACCGGCATTTCAACACTGAAAGTCTCCGGAAATACCGTGAATCTCTCAAGTACAGTCACGGTTGATATGGCGGATTTTTACGATGCTGGTGTCGCGTACACTTCCGAAAAGTCGTTCGCTCTGCTTAAGGCTACCGGTAGCGGATACGGCTGGAGTTCTAATTCTTCTGTCGTGAATGGTAATGGCGAGTGGGAAATTGTCTCCGATAAAACGGCGAAAACCGCCTCTGTTAATTTCGTTCTTGACGATTCAGCAATGGCGAATGCCGACTTTTTGGCGACTGGTTCAGGAATTGCGACTGGAACGGATTCCGCGACTTTAGGAGCAAGTGGCTGGGTAAAACTGACTGGAAACGCGAATGATACCGTCACACTCAAGATGTATTATGGCGAAGAATATGCAAGTCAGGGCGACGCGCTCGCAGCGTGGCTTACCGAAAATTCCGGTTTGTCTGCCACTAATAATCCTGATGGTTTTATCGAGTTCAGTGGTTTAACTCTAAACAGTGACGGTAATGGTTATTTCTCATATAACATCGGTGATTACGGTGATGGAAGTTGGGCGTTTCAGAATTATGTCATGAACAAAATTAACCTGAAAGGCGTTGACCTCACCATCGATACACTCGATCCAGCGATGGAAAAATACTACAACACTGGTGAAATGGCAACGCTCACTGTGGGAAAAGATGGCTTGGCGGATACCGAATACGCAGGTCTTATCACCGGTCCCATTAATCTCGTAAAAGTCGGAGATAATAAACTGACTCTCACTGGTACGAACGATTATTCTGGTACAACGACAATTCAAGAAGGGACACTGGCATTACGTGGAACATGTACTCTCAATGACCTTTCCATTCATAATGGAGGTAAATTAACGGCCGAAACGCTGATATTAAATGGTTCCGTGACTCTTGATGCTTCTGCGCAGGATTCCGATGTTTTAGGGACGATTTTTGCTGATACATTAACACTCGGTGACAATTTCGAGCTGGAACTGGTCGGAGATGTTCAGGATATTCCAACCGAGGGTTTCGCCGTTTTAATTGGGAATGAAATTGCCACCACTTCTGGAGCTTCTGAGGTGAACTGGAGTGATTATCTCGCGGATTCTGAAAAGTGGATACTCACGCTAAATACCTCATTCAATTACGAGGGGGTGATGCGTCAGGCGCTGATGGTTACGGCTTACGACCCGAACGCCGTCCCAGAACCTTCCACGTGGATTCTTCTTGTGCTGTGCGTCGCAGGCGGACTCGCCATCAGAAAACGGTCGGTAAAAGCATAAATTATGCATCGGTAGGCGTCGCAAAACACGGCGCCTACCAATATAGTTACCTACCAATATAATGGATTCTCCCTCCAGAAAGGAAAAAAATGTCCAAAAAAGGTTTTACTCTCGTAGAATTACTCGTTGTTATCGCGATTATTGGAATGCTGGTTGGTCTCCTTCTTCCGGCGGTCCAGCAGGCGCGTGAGGCGGCACGACGGATGCAGTGTAATAATAACCTAAAACAGATCGGTTTAGCGTGTTTAAATCATGAAAGTGGAAATATGCGTTTCCCCTCCGGTGGCTGGACATATCTGTACGTCGGTGACCCGAATTTCGGTTTCGGACGGAGACAGCCAGGAGCGTGGGCGTACTCGCTCTTGCCGTTTCTGGAACAAAATGCACTTTATCAGCTCGGCATGTCTTCCGGTTCCACTCTCACGAGTTTAGTCCAACGAGATACGAAACAGTGCGTAACCACACCGTTAAGCCCCTTCATCTGTCCGTCTCGCCGAACGGCTAAAGCGTTTCCCGTTATCGCGACGTACATGAACTCTAACTTTTCAGGTAGTGAAGCTGCAAAATCGGATTACGCTGCCTGTTACGGTTCCACTTCCATGAAGGTCAAAAATAACGGTACTTACACCACCAACAAAAATTACGTAAAGAATATTAGAAACACCGCGACAGGTGAAGATATTCCGACCGGTATCATTTTTGACTGTAGTGATACCCGAATGGGAGAAGTCCGCGACGGAACAACGAACACGTATCTGGTAGGTGAGAAATTCGTCTATACCGACAAGTACGAAATCGCCGGTGAAGGGGATAATCGCGCGCTTTACGCGGGAATTAATGAGGGAATCACGAACTGTAACTTCCGTTCTGCGGGTGCGTACACGACGAGTTCCTTTTCACAGAACAGTGGTTCTGTGACGGTTGATGGTACTCCTTATCCGCCGTTGCAGGACCGTGCGAGCGATTCTAAAAATACAGTGAATAACCCCCATTTTGCGTTCGGTTCCGCACACGCTGGCGGTTTTGGAATGGCGATGGCGGACGGTTCCGTTCATTCCATCACTTACAGTATCGACGGAGCAGTTCATGCGTGTCTTGCGAACCGAAAAGATAACATGCCTGCGCAGAAACCGGAGTAATATAAAGAAAGAGAATCTCTATAAAGAAAGAGAATATTTCAAGAATACCTTTTCTGATAACGGATATTCGGTACCTCTTCTTCTGGGAGAGGTATTTTAATTTTTTCTCTACCGAATATTGACAAATTTCAGGAATCGAATATAATCTTATAAACGCTAATTTGAGTCGAACCTCATTCAGGAAGGAAAATCATGCAGAAGGTAAAATGTGTCGTTTCGGATATTTGTGGCGAAAACGGTTATGTCGTCTGGAAAGATGGGTCCAGCGAGTGTGTCATTATTGACCCCGGCTTCTCTACGGATCGGTTTCTCGAGTTCCTCGCGGAAGAAAATCTCACGCAAGTGGCGGCTATTCTCTGCACGCACGGACATGCGGATCATGTGGGTGGGATTCTTGGGTTACGGAAAGCGTTTCCCGACGTGCCAATCGTGATTGGAAAGAAGGACGCCGATAAGTTGACGGACTCGAAGAAGAATCTCGCGCATCATTTTGGAATTCATCTCGTTCTGCCACATGCAGATGTGAAAATTGCGGAAGCTGAGAGCGAGCTGGAATATGCAGGCATGCGGCTTAAAGTCTGGCAGACACCGGGACATAGTGCGGGACACGTTATTTATGCACTCCAGCCGGAAGAAGATGGTGGTCAGTTACTCGTGTTTTGTGGTGACGTAATTTTTTACGGAAGTATCGGACGGAGCGACTTTTTCGATGGAAATCCGGTAACACTGGAGAATAGTATCCGTAATGTGATTTACGCGCTTCCGGATGACTCGATTCTTTATTCCGGTCACGGACCTGCGACCTCCGTGGGACAGGAACGCCGTACGAATCCGTACGTGATGGGGTGATTATTCAAAAAAACACCTAAAACAGTCTTTCTTTTTAAGAAGACTGTTTCTTTTTTTGAAACTTGGGAATTTCCTGGATTTCTGAAGATTTTCAGAAATCCTTAAATTTTAAAATTTTCCATTCTCCCCCCCTTGTGTAAGAGTGCGATTAGCGGTAAAATAAAAATAAATGATAAAATTAAATCGCGTGGAATTTTAAGGACTTTTTGAAGTTCCTGAACCCCCTTAAAACGTGGAATCCGTATATGAGCGAAAATAAACAGAATCCGGCAGACGAAATTTTCCAGAGTATCCAGAGTAGTCCCATGTCCGATGCTGACCTGCTGGTAGCTCCGCTGTTATTACAGGGAATCAAGAAGGTTGAAATTGGTGAGGAAAAGCAGGCTTTGGAGGTTTTTCGGACTGCGACTATTCAGTCTCCGCAATCGTTTAAGGCGTGTTATCTACTGGGACGGACTGCGTTGTCGTTGGAGATGTTTGCTGACGCGATGAACGCGTTGGGGAATGCACTTGCACTTGACCCGGAAAATATTGAGGTGAAGTATCTCATCGCACACACGCATATTCTACTCGACATGGTAGAGGAGGCTGCGGGTGAGTTGCAGGAAATTGTGAGTTCCACGCCGGATTTTGTGGATGCGTATTATGATTGTGGCGTGGCTCTCCAGCTTCTGGGACGTTACGACGACGCAATCGTCATTTTTCTGAAACGTCTGGAAATCTCTCCGGATTTCGATACGGCAGTGATGTGTGCGATGACGTTTGAGATGGTGAAAAATTATGAACAGACCGAGAAATATTACGCGTTAGCTCTCTCGCTTGACCCGGAAAATATTATGGTGATTGAGAGTCACGGTCAGACTCTCATGGAGCTGGAACGATATGAAGAGTCGCTTGAAGATTTTAATCGGGCACTCGTTCTGGACTCGACGAGTCCCGACGCGCTCTGTGGACGGGGACAGACGCGGTTCCATCTGGGTGATGTAGAAAACGCTCTTCAGGACTTTCAGTTGACGGTGAAACTCGATTCTGAAAATGTAATTGCGTGGAGCATGCTGGGGCAGATCTGGCTTTATCAGGACGCTTATGAAGAAGCGTTAAAGTGTTTTAATCAGGCGTTGGAACTTGACCCGGAACTGCTGATTTATGACTTCCGAGCTTCTGCACGTCGGTGTCTTGGAGACCTGCATGGTGCGTTGGCGGATATTACGTTGGCGTTGGAATTTGAGCCGACTAGTGTAGAATACATGATTGATAAAGGCTCGATTCTCATGGATATGGATCGGCTGGAGGAGGCGTTGCGGACGTTCAACACGGTGGTGAAAATGGATAAAGGGGCCGACGCTTATCGTTTCCGTGGGCTGACGTATATGGAAATGCTGGAGTATGAAAAAGCGATTGATGATTTTACCGTTGCTGAAAAACTTGGAACGGAAAATCCGGACGTTTTTCTCCGTCGTGGGGAAGCGTTTTATCAACTTGGTGAGGCGGAGACTGCTTTTTCTGACTTTAGTCATGCGCGTGAGTTGGCTGAAGCGGAAGGTGACGTGGAATTTGCGCAGAAGTGTGAGCGTCTAATCGTGCAGATGCGGGCATTCGAGCAGGAAATATAAGAATAGAAATTGGATAGTTTATAATAAGAGGGGTAGGTAACCTTAAGTAAGTACTGGATAACTCCTAACTAAAAATGGATGTGTTTATGTCGTAGGTGTTTAACCTGCGGGAATCCCTGACGGGGTTAAATTTCACACGATGACGCGCTTATTTCATAATGTATAAAATTTCAGGCTAAAAGAGAAAACTGGGACGGTCGGTAATTCCGCCACTTCCTAATGACGTTCCTTACGGTCGTTCCATTTCTGACGCTATTATGTGCGTTGCACACGAATTAAAAAAAAAACGAAAAACGCTTCAGATTGGAAACGCTTTTCGTTTTTATTTTTAGGTTTATTAGGTTTATTATGTTTATTTATGTTCTGGTAACCTTTTATCTCTTACGGCTTGCGACGGAAGAGACCACTGAACGGACCTTTGGTCGTGCCATCATCGAAATCGAGGTGCCAGTAACCGTCGTGCCATTCGAGGGTAACTTTACGCCATCCGTCCGGAACCTGCGGATACGGATAGTACGGACCGATATAGGGCCACGCACCCGCAGTATGACGTTTCGGATACTGCACAGCAGCGGTATTCGGATAAGAAGCGTAAGACGGCCACGCCTTGTTCGGGAGGTAAGGATCATCATAGCGCATCGCTGCTCCGCCATTGGCCGGCATCGAGTACGACTGCGCATTCATCGGCATCGGATTTCCAGCGACGTTTGAAACAGACGCGGAACCATAAGCGACCGGTTTCACGGTGATACCATAATTCGCTTCAATCGGACGCGGTTTCTGAACGCTGGAGTTCATCACCGTCGGCTGAACGGAATCCGTCGAGCTGTTACTGACCACGGACGGAAGCGCATTCGCCGGAGTGACGGTCTGAGTATCCTGCGCCTGATTGACCGGAACGCCATTCACCGCAACGACTTCATCGCTGATAATCTGTTCACCACCGAGGTCAGACAACTGCGCGGGACGACCGACGATGCTACGCTGATAACCAGCAACCTGCTGAACAGAAGTGTCTTCCACAGCAGTCTTTTCAACTTCCAGCTGATTCACAACGCTCGAAACTCCATCCAGATTTTCGATTTTCGCCTGAATCGCGGCGATTTTCTCGGAACTGTCCACAACGCCCGTGAGCCAGACAGTTTCTTCTTCATATTTCAGACCAATATCGCAACCGTCAATCAGGTTACCATCCTGAAGAACGCCCGCAATCTCCTCGGCCTTTTCCTGATTGCTACCAAGGACCGTCATTGGCGCCATGGCAACTGCGAGCAAAATTGCTCCGAAACTCAATACACGTCGCATCCTGTTTTCCTCCAGTCTTTTTCACCGTGTAACATGATAACGTTTGCGTGACATCCATTCACGATTCCATAGCGAATCGAGCCGTCATCATGGATTTTCTATATTCTTCATGATAATCAGTCTTACTGGACCAATTACCATCATCCTTCTAATCATTTTTACAATCGGAAAAGTTATAATCATAACTTCACGTCTCTTCTACTATAATCGATACTTTCTGGAAATTTCGTATCCACAGAATCGGAATAACCGGAATATATTATCTATTTTTTGTATGTTCGCACGCGGAATCGGGGAAGATGCTAGAATTTCCATTTATCAT
>JAUNAI010000188.1 GCA_030527705.1 Planctomycetia bacterium
TCGGTTTTAAAAATCGTCGAGTTCGATTTCGCCAGAGTGCAAAATTGCCTCCGCGTCGGGTGCGTGAGCCAAAATCGCACACCGAATGACCATCATCGCACGGTGAATTTTGTAGTACGGCAAGTCGAGCTGAGCTGAAATTTTCTTGGCGGACAGCTCTAGTTCAAACATTTTTATGCCGACGTACCCCGAAATTTCGCCTTGCCGTCGTTACGCTTTGCGAAACGACTTGTGTTTTAACAGCCCAATGATGTACCGTAATTTAGGACATTTTCTGACGCGCAATCAGTCGTCTATCGGCAAATTGACCTCGTTCCACCATCGTTTCGTGAGGTCATGAAACGCCTTTTTACACCGCTGACATCGCCGCCTTCCGTCAGCTGATTTCCAAAATTTTCGCGAACGACAAAAGGGCCAAAAACGTTGTTGGTTTTTGAAGCATTTTCCCAACACGAATTTTCGTGCTGTCGTTTCGCTTTTAATCAGTAATTCATAGGACTTGATGTTCATATACGCATTATACATCAGTCCAAATTTTTATCAATTACCTTCTTTTATAATCTTTTCTTCTATGGAATCCATTTCTTTTACTTCAGACAAAGATTGTATCGTCGAACAGAAAAACAAGGGTCATTTGCCAATCTTGTTTCAAAACAGATTGGTGGAATTATTACATTTTTCAGCATTGGCAGATAATACAATTCAAGTTGACAAATTGTATTCAATGGAATATCCTGTTGTTTCTGTAAATACTTTATCAATGTAGTAACATCATATTCCTCTGAAGACGAATTGTCAAGTTTATCATTTTCGGGCATTTGTAATGCTTGAATACATAACGAATTGTTAATCGAATCTTTTTCAGAAATTTTTATCAGTTGAGATAAACAACGGATTGCTTCTCCCTTTCGATTCATCTCTATCATCTTTTTACTTCAAGTCAAGTAGTTTTTCAGTGGAAAACTTTTGAGGATTTTTATCTACCATACCATGACAATTAGGATACAATAGAATTAGATTGTCATATTCATTGATTTCTTTTTCGTTATTAAAGGTCCGGGTCCTCCGATTGTGCGCGTTGTTCAGGTTCAAGTTCTTTCATCTGATGTGCGCAATGAACCACGGAATATTTCACAGAAGCCGACGGGCGCTTGTCGGATGAACCCGTATTTAGCACTTTATCCCTTAAAATGTACGTGTAAAAATCTTTTTCATGGTATCGTCAGAGACCCCGACGGATTTTAGGAAACAGGCGTAAAGTAATATAAACAGCGGATAATACAAATCGCCGCTATCACCCCATTTAAATAATCCTTCATGTGTTTTGACATTGCGCTATTTAATGAAATTTTCCACATTCCGCTCGTTAATCTTCGGTAACTAGAGCGCTTGTATAATGCTACTATCCGCGATATATTCACTCACTCCATCGGCTTGATGGTCGATTCGATAAACGCGATTTCTTCGTCCGTTAGGGCGTATTTCGCGTATAGCTGATTATCTATATCAGCTACAGCTACCGACCAATTAATATCGGAAGAAATGGTGAAGTTCTGTACTGGTACAAACCGATAGGTTTTGGCTGTTGCATCTTGGCTTGACTTTGCAAGACTGTGCATAAATCGAACAAACTTTGTCTTTAAATACAATGACAAGGAGACGCAATCGTCCAAAGTCAATCCCATATCTACTCCAATCATCACATATGACTCAGTACATACCATATCGGGTTCACCAACATAAGTATTCAAATTGTCGTCGTTTAGTTCAGTACCGATATTATTAGCTCGTGGGGTAAACAACTTTGTTTGACCTATCCAATTTCTATGTTGCTTGATGATCTCATTACTTATATATCCAATGCTCTGCCCTTTCCCCAAACACAACAAGTCAGTTTCTCTTCTTTTCGACAGACTAAACATCGGGGTTTTTACAATATTGGCATCAATTCCAAATGGGCGACGTGGTGATACATAGGTATCCATAAATATACTTGTTGTGTTTTGAACTTTATTTAGAATTGTAATTGCCATACCATGTCTAATAAAGACATCAAGTCCATCAATTTTTAATGGTCTTTTCACAAAAATAACATCCCTTAGATGGTCTTTTGTATATACGTTAACGCCTACAATACGATTATCGTAAAATGAATTCCACAGAAAGTAACATATTCCACCACGTATGTTGGTATTTGGAAAAATCTCATCAGGAGAGAGACAGTCATATAACGTCTCAATATGTATATCATTGAGCATTCTATCTCTAAAGTCATCAAGCCCCTTTCCACCTGTATACCAACGAGCAGGCATAATAAACGAAAAGTAATTCGGATTTAGCGCATTCGTTCCTGTTATGAAGTAATTATATATAGGCTTTGCGCTTGCCTGTGCGCCTCCATCCATTTCCATATACGGCGGATTTCCTACTACTGCGTTAAATTTCATGTTTTCACCTCCTTGTTTTTTCCAATAACTTGGCTTTAGTACCCGGCTAACAAATTGCTGACGCTTGTTTTTCAGCATGTTGATTAAATCGTTGAAATAATGCGCATTGATTGGCGTGTTACGGTAGCCGACCAATGTACGTTGCGTAATAGTCTTTGCCATCGGCGTTTTGCAGATGACGTAGATGTTTTCCCGAACCGTCGCGTCCCACAACGCAAGCTCCTGTTCCGGCGTAAGTTCGCCTTTCTGCGCGGCAAGTCTGGCTCGGAAAATGCTGTAGGTTACGTAGAGAGGATATAAACCCGTCTTGGAGTTAATCTCCAAAATCTGCGCCTGCGAATTGCCGACGGTATCTGCCGTAACGTCTCCATGGTCGACAAATCGGGGTGTTTCCAGAAGTTCGTTATGCGTTTCGTCGTAGAAATCATAACCGCCCAGACAGTCGCTCATGTGCATATTCACCACCCGCCACGGGGTTAGTACCGTTTCTTTGTCGGGATTCTTGAAACAGGAGAGCAACGCGGTAATTTTCTGCATGCGCTCCAGAGGCGGTAAATCGTCGGCACTACGCGCTTCGTTTCTTATTTTTCGTCCGGCGGCAATAAACACATCCGGGTCGTAATACTTGATAAACTGTCGAAATACGGCTTTCGTCACCCCCGACGGCATGAACTCCTCCCATGATGTCGGGTCTACATGAGACGGCAACTGCTCAATGGTAATATCCTCCGTAATATCCACATTCATCCCGTAAATCAGCAACGGTATTCGGATGGAGATACTACGTAAAATGGAGATTGCATCTCTCTTCAGCTTGCTTTTCTCTTTCAACTCTTGTAGCCGAGCCTCTTCCTCCTCCGTACGATTCTTTTTGGGCTTCTTGCTTATACGCTCGACTTCTTCGTATTCTTCGTTGGTAAAACCCTGGTTATTGAGATTAACTTCGTTGGTTTTCGGAGCAGCTTTGGAAGAACCGACGATTCCTTTCAAGGTTTTAAATTTGTCAAGGTCAAGGTCGTTCAGCTTCAAAAGCTCGTCATTATAGAGGTTTGTATCATCGAAACCGTTCTGAACCGCTCGCTCCGCGTAGGCGCGTTTGAGCTGTTGCATGAGGAGGTTCACGTCATACTGTTTCATCTCCGTTCCGTCAATGGAGATAATCGGGCAATAGTTCAGAAACTCGCCCATGATAACTCTGTCGGATTCCGTGGCTTTTCCCGCTTTTGTAGAAAGTGCCGCCGCTTCTGCGATCATCTTGAGCGTACGGTCAGGCGCAAAGTCGAAAACGAAGCAATTCTCCTTGACCATGCCGTTTTTCTTGCAGGGAGACTGTACACGGAAAATAGTCTGCAAGTAACTGGAAGCCGAGGTTGAGAAAGACCCCGCCAGCATAAATACAGCAGTCCACTCTGGCACAGTCACACCAGTGGTCAGCTTGCCACACGAGAGCGTGATGGTGTAGCCATCCTCGCCGGCATTCGCAATGGCTTCTTTGACTTTTTTCAGTGCGTCGTCGTATTTTTCCTCTTCATCGCCATCTCCGGCAACGTTCACGATTGTAAACAAGCCAAAAATAGGATGTTTTTTCAGTAGTTTGCTTAATGCTCTTGCCTCCCGAACGCCGGGAACCATCCAGAGAGTGTGACGGAAAAGTTGTTGATACTCCTCATTGGCATAAGGGTAATGACTCTCCGCGTCCTCTTTCGTGATGAGATTCAGGAAACTCTCCACATCGGCTTCGTGACAGAAATCCCCCACGTTTTGACCTTCCGGAATCGTAGCGTGGTCTGTTTGCCAGTTCCCCGTCCATGTGCGAAAAAACTCTTTGAAGTTGAAGGCTTTATCCTCAAGTTCCACGTAATGGGGCGTGTTCAGGAGCTTGCCGAGATTGTAGGTGTAAATGTGCATCTCCGGTAGCTCGTCGTAAGGGTTGGAATCGCCAAAATGTTCAATATCCCACTCCTTTTTGCGACGCTGTTCCATCACATAGTCCCACGTGTAAATGGCGTTGCTGTCATAATCCTTGAGAATGTTAAACGGCGTGCCAGACAGAGCGAGAAAACGCGTCTCTTCCTTGACGAGATTTTTGATCACTTCGTCGCCGAGTGCTGTAGTAGTCCCCTCGTGCGCCTCGTCCACGATGACTAAATCCCAGTTGACGTCAAAAACCGCGTCGTTTTTGTCGAACTTGCCGCCAACGGTCGCCGAGCCGCGCAAGTCCTGAATGGAGGCGAAATAGACAAACTTTTTTCCACTTTTCAGAAGATAGTCGATGGAAGCTCCGTTGTTTTTGGAACCGTACAGATACTTATCGTTCTCATCGTTCTCACGGAAAATCTTGAGAAAATCCTCATACCAGCCGGCATCCACAACAGGGCGGTGGGTAATGATGATTGTTTTGGCATACCCCTCCCGACGCACAATTTCCAGTGTGGTCAGCGTTTTGCCAAAGCGCATTTTCGCATTCAGAAGCATACGTTTCCCGGTCTTGAACTGCTTATGCGTTTTGGCGATTGCGTCTTCCTGTTCCTGTCGTAAAATGATTGGGTCAAAAGTCTCATATGGCGTGTTAGTGAAATTTGGCTGTCCATTCTTCACCGCCTCAATCGCTTTTTGGGCTGTAGCCAGATCGATTTCAAATAATTCATTAGCCCCCGTCCCCTTAATTTTCCTCTTGGGTATGCCGGAGTTGACCAACACACGATGTACTTTTTTGTCACGAAACGGCACTAATTCAAGTTTACCGTCCTTGTTTGCAACCGTGCGGACGGCAAGCTCTGTATGTAGCAAATTAAAGCGAACTCCCGCAGTATTAGTATATTGTTTAATCCTCGTTCTCGCCGCCTGATTCAGCTCCTTGCTGTTGGGCGTGAGTTGGTCAATCGGTGTTTTCGTATGCAGTGAAGCGTCGCCAATTTTGACAAGCCTGCGATGTACGTCCGTGCAAAACTCAACGACGTAAATTACCTTGTAACAGAAGGTGTAACCAAACGATTTGCTCATCACTTTCCTCCCTTTAATAACGACCTGAATTCAAGAATAACCTTCGAGCGCCAATCCTTAATACAGCACGGCTTCGTATAATCATCATCTGCTGGCTGACTGAACATGTCAAAAATCATCATCTGTTCTTCATTTTCTTTTATCTTGCTATAGGGGATTGTGTAGGTCGTTCCGTCCATCTGCCACAGGTTCCATGAAACAATCGTAGCAATTCGTTTCATCTCACGTAGAGTAGGTTCACGACGCAGATAGAAACGTATGTAATCCACAAAGGTGTAAAGCAGGTTTTCACGCGCAAGCAGGAGATTATCACCTTGAAACTCGTAACCATAGATACTCTGGAAGGCTCGTTCCATCCATTTCCACCAATCCTCCTCGTCTTCCGTATTTTCAGCGACGATACGGAGTTTCCTGTCCAGCAGACCAATGCGGTTTTTAATGGGAATTGCGACGCCGGTTGTGGTATCGTATCGACTTACAAGATATGGAGCTTCGCCGCAGGTAATTTCCATGCGATTCGCGTCCACATATTTCTTCCACGTGTGTTGTTTATCGTCAGGAAACCGGATAGGGGCTTCGATCGGTTGCCAGGTTGTGCCATCAGACGTATTAAACACATCTTTCCTGCCGAACCATGCTTCGTCAATCAGATTATTCTGGGCATTACACACCCATGAAGGGGTAAAAACTTCCGCTTTATTTCTCGTGCGATTAAGTTGATCCTGTTGCGCCTTTGCTATTCGAGGTTGGATTATTCTCGTATTCTTGCCGATAATCAGACTGGGCGTTATCTGTTTGCACGCTCCGTATGCGTCTCCCATATAAGCGTAATCGTCAGAAGCCCATACGATATTTTTACCGGTCGTCCTGTCAATAAGTAAAATGTCCAAGAGTGCAGAATTATAGTTCGCGATATCCTGTTCAAGCACATCAATTCCGTTATCAGGCTTCACGATTTTCCCTCTTTTCAAAGCGCACAGGCTCAATTCAGTTCGGCAAATCTCTTCAAAAAATCATCAATTTTAATTTTACCATATTCAGAGCTATCTGTCAATCCCCTATAAAGATATAGGAAAGATGGTTCATACGGCAACAGTGTCCCAGAAATTTATCATTAAAAAAAGTATGAATCCTTGTAGAATATATAGGTAAAAAAACATTCTAGATAAATGAAGCCATGCCTTCATTTTCAGTGTATTACATTTAGGGAGACACTGAATAAAAACCTGATCAAGAATTTTTGGAAAGAGGGATCTGGGGAGAAAACAACATTCAAATGTTGTCTCTACACATGATGGGTAGCAAGTTCCTCCCGAAAGGGTAGAATCTTGTGTAATGAGTTTAGCCTAAAAACACACTTCATTCCGTTACCATAAACTTTTCGTTTTATAAAGGTAACTTAATTAGTGGCTCCTTAAGAGAGGCGTCAACACCATTGCCAAAAATTTTTGCGAAAAACAGGAAAATTTTACATTGCGGCGGTGCCGAGGGGGATATCAGAACTGAAATTCAAGTCTGGGTTCCTCGAATTCATTGTCACAATTGCGGAAAAATCCATCAGCCACATTTAGAATTTGTCGAGCCAAATGTCAGGTGCACAAGAATATTCAAACGCTAATTCTGTAAGAAGACATTCTCAACCTTTGTTCACAACCGGACAAAGTGAGTGCAAGACGTCACATTGATGAGTGGCTTGAGTTTGTTTTGGGCCTCTAGATACCGGGACCAACTCTATTTTATGAATGATTTAAACAACGCATGGAACCGATTTTGACGGGACCTTTGAAAGGAATCAACAATAAAATTAAGGCACTCAAACGCCAATTCTACAGCTTCCGTGACGCAGAGTATTTCACCCTCAAAATTCTCGCCCATTACAGAATCCGGTACACACTTGTCGGATGGGTCTGAAAAATACGGCATTGTGGAAGGAGGTAATAAACACAGCGGAAACGCGGTCAGT
>JAUNAI010000189.1 GCA_030527705.1 Planctomycetia bacterium
TTATAGTGCATTTTATAGTGCATTGGATATATAAAGTTGTAATCTTATTTTTGGAGAATCGGAAGATAATTTGTTTCTACCTGTAACACAATGAGTGCCATGGCTGTTGCGTAATCAGTACTAAGAGCCGACCGCCAACTTCCGTCCGGTTTTTGGAGGCGGATAAGTTCTGAAATGATTGTCTGAATCGCATCTGCTTCCATTTCCGTTTCTGCTTTAGTTTCAGTTTTTACTTTAGTTTCTGGTTTGATTTTGGTTTTAGCATCCGTTTGGGTTTCTGTTTCTGTGGCTGTCAGTCGAAATGCCTGAACCGCGTAATATTGCGCGTAAAAATAATAACCATCTGTTTCAGAATTCGCTTCGGAAGGTGTTGCGGTTTTCATATACTTCAGCGCTTGATGGATTTCAGGTCGATTATACGTTCCTGCTGCACAGAGTCCAGCAACCGCAGCTGCCGTTCTTGGATATGCGCTGGGGCCTGCGACGAGACGGTAACGGAAACCACCGTCAGGATTCTGGCAGTGTAAAAGGTATTTTATGCCGTTTTTAATTGTCGTGGCTGGGACAGGAATTCCCGCATTTCGACATGCGCGTAACGCAGTAAGAAGACACGCGGTGACGGAAACATCTTCCTCATCTGGTTGAAAACCGTATCGCCATCCGCCGTTTTTTCCTTGAGCCTGTACGATTCGTGTGACAGCTTTTTCGAGGACGACGCGGAGACGTTCATCTTCGGAGGACATACCGAGACACTCCGCGAGAAAAGTGACCGCGAAACCGTGAGCGTAAATGGCTCCTTGTTCCGTAGCGTTAGAGGACGCCAACACGCCATTAGAACGGACGTTTTCGAGAATTAATGTCATGCAGCGTCGCACATATTGTGCGTCTGGACCTTCCGTCGGAGTACTGCCAGAAGAGAGAAACGCCATTCCTACGAGGGCTGTAATTGCAGAGTCATTTTTGAACGCGCCATCACCGGGCATGATTCCCGCGTCGAGACGTTTTCGGAAATAGTTTAAACCATTTTCTACAGCCAGATTTTCCACAGTATTTACGTTTGTAGTGGTGTTTTCAATTGTGTTTCTACTTGCGTTTTCACCGTTTTCCCTTGCGTTCGCATAGGCAGAACCTTCGGAAATTGTCCAGAGTATAACAACTAAAATCAGGAACATAACGGAAAATCGGAACGTTTTCATGTGAGCCTCTTTTAATATGCGTATTTCTTTAGGAACGGATATAGTTCTCCCTCCGGCTCAGTATATACTTTTCCCAGTCTGCGAGAAATAGGAATCGTTGGAAAAACTGCGAGTGATTTATGTTTCAGCATTTCCGATATATGTGTCGGTAAAATGTCGCGTACTTCCTCCGGTCCGTCGAGCAGGAATGTCACCCACACCCACGAGTCGGCATAGTGTTCCGGCGTCATTTCATCCATTTCGCTGAGTGTTTCGAGAAGGATGATTTTCTCCGTTGTCCGATTTTGAGCACGTTTTAACGAGATTTTGAACCACTCGGAACGGGAAATTCGCGGAGAAGTCGGTGTTTCGAAATACTCAGCAAGTCCCTCATCCAACCAGATTGGCACGGTCGGTAAGACAGCGTGGAGCAGGGCGTGCGTGCCCTCATGACGTAAATCGTCAACGAAATTTTTGGAAAGGTGAAGGAAAAGCTGTCCACGTCCTTTCTTTTTTTTGAGGAAAAGTGCTCGCCGATAGGGAATCGTCGGATATTCCTTCTGGTGAAACACCCGCCACTCGGTTTCATTCCGAAAAACGTACAGTTCTACCCACTCTTCCGAGGCGGGCAGACCAATTTTGGCGTCGAGTTCCTGAGCGACTTGCGCCAGATGTTGTAAATCATTCTCGACGGACGATAAATCGAAAGTTCCCCAGCACGCGAACGGTCCGAAAACGCGGGAGGAAACCCATTCTTGAGCGTTCACGGACGGTGGGACGAGTGCTAGGGACAAAAAGCCGAAAATCGTACCCCAGAGCATGACCGGGAGTTGTTTTATATATAATTGTGTGTTCATTCTATAAATGTACTTAATTTTCGAGATTTTGTCAAGAGGGATTTGAAGAATTTTGCGACGCTGAAAGAAGTCGAAAAAATTTTTTGAAAAAAAGTCTTGCTTTCTCCTTGAAATTTTCTAATGAATCGGTTATAATAATCTCCTATGTGATAATTTTTACGCAAAATAACATTGGTGACGAAGCTGATTCGTTAGGAAATACGTACAAACGTCGAGCGGCACCACTCGAACCGGAACCGCAGACGGACAGTATTCTCTTGCGGTGGTGGCTTACGAGCTTCTTTCCGGAGATACGTTGAGATTGAATCGTTGAAAATCATTTTTACAATGAATGTTTCGGAATATTTCCGTTACGAAAGGAACCTATTTGAGAGGAACAAAAGATGAGAAAGAGAACATCGTGGTTGATTTTTCCAGTTGTTTTTTGGGGAATTGTTTTTGCAAACGTGAGTGGATACGGACAGGACGTAGCCGTTCCGGCTGAAATTGTTTTTGCGGGTGATTTACTGGTAAAAACGGTTGACGGAGTCGAATATCGTTTCCGTTACTGTCCGGCTGGGACGTTTATGATGGGCGAAGATAGTACTGCACATCGTGTGACGCTTACGAAGGGTTTCTGGATGCTTGAAACGGAAGTGACGCAGGCGATGTGGGAATCGGTGATGGGTAATAATCCGAGTGAATTTAAGGGAGCACAGAATCCTGTCGAATGCGTGAGTTGGGACAAATGTCAGGAGTTTTGCCGGAAGTTGTCCCAAAAGTTGGGAGGTAGTATTAAACTTCCGACGGAGGCGCAGTGGGAGTATGCGTGTCGGGCGGGAACGACGACGCCGTTTAATTTTGGTAGTACGCTGAACGGTGACAAGGCGAATTGCAACGGTAATTATCCTTATGGAACAAGTACGAAAGGGACGTGTCACGGTAAGACGGTAGCAGTGAAGAGTTACGCTCCGAATGCGTGGGGGCTTTATGACATGCATGGTAACGTGTGGGAGTGGTGTCAGGATTGGTATGGCGATTATCCTACCAATTCGGTCACAGACCCAACGGGTCCTAATAGTGGCTCGAACCACGTCGATCGTGGCGGTAGCTGGAACTTCATCGCCGAGCACTGTCGGTCGGCCTGCCGGAACATCAGTTCGCCAGAGTACCGGGGCTACTATCTGGGCTTGCGCGTTCTCCTAGAGCAATGATTCCTTCCGGGCAGGCAGTCAAGTAGTGAGTATGTCGAAAACGAGCGGAAGGCGGTAGCCCGCTCGTGAAAGACATACGAACTAACTTGACGGAGGCGGTTTCCTTACCTGGGGGTAAACTGGGTACGCGGACGTCCCCGTCCGCATGGGAGGCGACGCGAGACTCGTCGCAGAAATTCCCCTCCGCCTCACATACATTCGGTGTCTCGCTTCATAGGCGAAGCATTTGTTATCTGGAAATTTTTCAGGTTTTCTTGTTGTTTTTTGGGAGGCCCCCCCTTGTTCTAACGGGCGCTGTTTGTTATAATTTACAAGATTTTAGGACAGCAGATTGAATTGTTATCTCTCTGCGTCAATAATTCTCCATGCTTCAAGAGGTAAATTTATGCCAAAACGTGAAGATATTAAAAAAGTCCTCATTATCGGCTCCGGACCGATTGTGATTGGACAGGCTTGTGAATTCGACTATTCTGGTACTCAGGCGTGTAAGGCTCTTCGTTCGCTGGGTTACGAAATTGTTCTCGTAAACTCCAATCCGGCTACGATTATGACGGACCCGGGTATGGCGGATGCGACTTATATTGAGCCGTTGACGGTCGAATCACTGGAACGTATCATTGCGAAAGAGCGTCCCGACGCGCTGTTGCCGAATCTTGGCGGACAGTCAGGGCTGAATCTCGCGTCTGCGTTGGCGGAAGCTGGAGTTTTGGATCGTTATAATGTGAAAGTGATTGGTGTTCAGCTTGACGCGATTGAGCGTGGCGAGGACCGACAGGCGTTTAAGGATACCATGGCGCGTCTCGGAATTGAGACGGCACGGAGCGAAATTGCGACGGATATCGAAACGTGTGAGAAAATCGCGGAAAAACTGGGTTATCCGGTGGTCGTTCGTCCGGCTTACACCATGGGCGGAACGGGTGGCGGTATCGTGTATAACTTGGAAGAGTTGCGCACGATTGCGCACCGCGGACTTGCCGCCTCGATGGTTCATCAGGTTTTAATTGAGGAAAGTGTTCTTGGCTGGGACGAACTGGAGCTGGAAGTGGTCCGTGACGCGAAAGGTCACATGATTACGGTCTGTTTCATTGAGAATATTGACCCGGTTGGTGTCCATACGGGCGATTCGTTCTGTTCGGCACCGATGTTGACGATTTCGGAGGAATTGCAGGCGCGTCTGCAGGATTATTCGTATCGGATTGTGGAAGCGATTGAGGTTATCGGCGGTACGAACGTCCAATTTGCGCATGACCCGAAAACGGGGCGCGTGGTGGTGATTGAGATTAACCCGCGTACGTCGAGAAGTTCTGCGTTGGCGTCGAAAGCGACAGGGTTCCCGATTGCGTTGGTTTCCGCGTTGCTGGCGTCGGGGATGACGCTGGATGAGATGCCGTACTGGAGAGATGGGTCGTTGGATAAATACACACCGTCTGGGGATTACGTGGTGATTAAGTTCGCGCGTTGGGCGTTTGAGAAGTTCCACGGCGTTGAGGATAAGCTCGGCACACAGATGCGTGCGGTCGGTGAAGTGATGTCGATTGGCAAGAACTTCAAGGAAGCGACGCAGAAAGCGATTCGGTCTCTGGAAAAAGGGAGAATGGGTCTCGGTTTCGCGAAGAATTTCAACTCGCTGTCGCTGGACGAGCTGATGCGGAAATTGACGTATGCGAATAGTGAACGTTATTTCCTGATGTATGAAGCTCTGCGTAAGGGCGCGACCGTTGACCAGATGCACGACAAGACGGGCGTGAAGAAGTATTTCATCGAGCAGATTAAGGAGTTGGTCGAGCTGGAAGAAGCGATGATTGTCGCCGGCGTGAATCTGACGGATGAAATGCTCACGCAGGCGAAAAAGGATGGTTTCGCGGATAAATATATTGCGCAGATTACGGGTTTGAAGGAACGTGACATTCGTCATCGCCGTATCGCGCTGGGCGTTGTGGAACGGTGGGACGCCGTCCCGGTCAGTGGCGTGGAGAACGCGAGTTACTATTATTCCAGTTATAACATTCCGGAAGGTGCGGGAAATTGCCCGGTCTCGCCGAATCGGAAAGTGATGGTACTTGGCGGTGGTCCGAATCGTATCGGACAGGGTATCGAGTTTGACTATTGTTGTGTTCATGCGTCGCTGGCGTTGCGGAAAGCGGGGTTTGAGACGATTATGGTCAACTGTAACCCGGAGACGGTTTCGACGGACTATGACACGTCGGATAAGCTCTATTTTGAGCCGCTGACGGTGGAAGATGTGTTGAGTATTTACGAGTACGAGAAGCCGGAAGGTGTGGTGTGCCAGTTTGGTGGACAGACGCCGTTGAATATCGCGGAAGAATTGGCGGAAGAGGGCGTCGTGATTCTCGGAACGCAGCCGAAAACGATTGCGTTGGCGGAAGACCGCGATCTGTTCCGGAACATGATGAAGAAACTTGGTATTCCGCAGACGGAATCGGGGATGGCGAGCACGATTGAGCAAGCGTTGGAAATTGCGAATCGGATTGGATACCCGATGATGGTTCGTCCGTCATTCGTGTTGGGTGGACGCGCGATGGAAGTGGTGTACGATGAAGAAGCGTTACGTCGTTATGTCGCCGCTGCGGTGGATGTTTCGCCAGAACGTCCGATTATGTTGGACAAGTTCCTCGAAAACGCGATTGAGACCGAAGCGGACGCGATTTGTGACGGTTCGGACGCTTTTGTGCCGGCAGTGATGGAGCATATCGAGTTAGCGGGTATTCACTCTGGTGACTCGGCTTGCGTCATTCCGCCGAAGAGTATTCCGCCGAAACATGTCGATACGATTGTCGAGTACACGAAGAAAATCGCGATTGAAATGGGTGTCGTCGGTCTGATGAACATTCAGTACGCGATTGCACGTGATACGGTTTACATTCTGGAAGCGAATCCGCGTGCCAGTCGTACTGTTCCGCTTGTGTCGAAAGTGTGCGCTATTCAGATGGCGGCGTTGGCAACGCAGTGTATGCTCGGAAAAACCATTAAAGACCTGAATCTGCATCATCGGCATATCTCGCATTACGGCGTAAAAGAAGCGGTTTTCCCGTTCAATATGTTCCCGGAAGTTGACCCGATTCTCGGTCCGGAAATGCGCTCGACGGGTGAGGTTCTTGGAATGTGCAGTTCTCCAGGTTTGGCGTATTACAAGGCGCAAGAGGCGGCGAATGCGTGTCTTCCGCGTGAAGGTGCAGTGTTGATTACGGTCAACTCGCACGATCGTCCGGCTGTCGGAAAAGCGGCGGCGAAGTTTGCGGAGCTTGGTTTCCGTATTCTCGCGACGGAAGGAACGTATGATTTCCTGAAATCGCAGGATATTCCGTGCGAGCGGATTAATAAGATGTATGAAGGTCGTCCGAACATTGGTGATGCGATGAAGAATGGTGAAATTCAGCTTGTCGTGAACACTCCGGCAGGACCGACGAGCCAGTATGACGACTCATATATCCGCAAGACGGCAATTCGTCTGAAGATTCCATATCTCACAACTTTAGCGGCGGCAGAAGCGGCGGCGCAGGGCATCGAGGCGATTAATAATGATAAAATTGTTGTGAAATCGCTCCAAGAATTCCATGCGGCACTCAACTAGGAAAAATTTGCGTTAATTTCCTAATTTAATCATAAATCCACAAGAATTGATAATGGGGAGTGTTTACAAGCGTGAACACTCCTCATTTTTAAGTCTCGAATTAAGATTTCTAAAATATCTTAGAATATTCTATACCAATTCTACTTAAAAATTAAGGGAAGAGCCTCCTTCCGACAGTCGTTTCTAACGCTAAACTACTGAAAAGTAAAATTTTATAGTGCGTCGGGTGTAAAATATTTTGTATCTTTTTATATCCCGAAATGAAAGATATTTCAGGATATTTTCAATGAAATTTAGTGATTCTGAAATCAGGCTCACTATTCCCACAGCTTAAGTTGAGCTTCTTTCGATTTTTCATTTTCCTCGTTATCTTCGTCTTCTTCATCAAAATACGAGGAAATGGCAAGGTCCGTCACATTCGTGACCTGGGATGGTAAAATGAAAATAGCTTCCTGAATTGTTTCGGTCTGTGAATCTTCTGCGAGTATCTCGGATACTGGCTCAATATTTGGATTCCTAGGCAGATAAGAGTTGTCATAGGAAACCTTT
>JAUNAI010000190.1 GCA_030527705.1 Planctomycetia bacterium
TATTATAGAATTGTCATTATATTGAGTTTCGTGTTCATAAAAATCAAGATATCCAGAAAGATTATATCCAATGCGTAACCTGAATCAGAAAAAATCGCATTTTGAGAAGATGCTGTCTCGTTTAATCGTCCTCGGCGCGGTCTCGGCGACGGGAATTATGGGGAGTGTGGAACCGGTTTCGGCAGATTATGTCTGGAAGGGGAACGGAACCGAGTTGGTTGGGGATTTAACGGACTCGAACTACTGGGAGGGAACCAGCGGAAATGTCCAGATTAACACCGGGACAGTGAACGTTTCGCGCAGAAATACGGTTACATTATCCCGCACAACGATTTTTGGCGATACGGCTGGGAATCTGACGGTGAATATTGACGGTACGCTGAAATTAACGGGGAATCGTCCTGTTTCGGCGAATGTCAGCGGTCACACGAACGTGATTAATATCCGTGGTACGCTCGACGCCTCGGCGGGAAACTTCTGTTACGGCGAGGGTTGGGGTGGTAAAACTACTATGAATATCTATGGTGGTGCTTCCGTTAACATGAGCGGTCTTATCGGTTCTGCGGGGCAGGCAACGATTCATGTTATGGACGGCGCGACCCTTAAATTCCATAACGCAGCGGTTCTCGGCTGGCAGGGAAATGGCAGTAACTCCGCTTATATGGGCATCATTAACCAGACGGGTGGGACAGTCAACGCGATGAATACTGGTCGCCAATGGACGAATATTTCTGGTGTAGCCTTCACCTCGAAAGACAAATCAGGTACGACCATGCCATCTGGGCAGTATCTCCTATCCAGTGGTGTTCTCAATACGGTCAGAATGTCGGCAAACGACGATTATGATGAAGATAATTATACGGTAAAAACCCTCTCGTACACGAACAGCGACCGGCAGACGGTTTACACGAACGTCGGACTGACCGACGCGCAGAAAACGCTTTCCGATACGAAAAACTTCATCATGACAGGCGGCCAGGCGAACATCGTGTCGATTTCCAGCAATGCGAGTGACGCAGCGTTTCTCGGTACGCTCTCTGTTCCGACGCTCTTCACGGGTGGTACGTTAAATGTCCTGAATATCGACGCGTCGCGCATGGCGAACGACACTTTCGAACAGTACGGTGGTGTCCTTTCTCCGAACGGCGGAACATGGGCGAATAACGCTCTGACGGTCGACACACACGGAATTTCCTCCACGACGATTACGGGAAATTATAATCAGATTGGTGGCGCGATTGCGGCGGATATCGCAGCCGGCACGAGTTACGATAAATTCGCGGTAACAGGAACTGCGTCACTCGCGGGTGTAATTAACGTCATTGACACAAGCCAGACGGAATCTGGTAGCGCAACATATAATATTTTGACGGCAGACGGAGGAATCACAGCGGCCGACACGCTTCGGTATAATGTCGGTGGTCTAAATGTCGATAGTTATACGACGACACTTTCCGCAGACGGAAAAACGCTTTCCGTTACGGTCAATTATGGTAACAACACAACTTACACTTGGACTGGTGGAACGGACGCGAATAACGATTTCCTCACGCGCGGAAATTGGTCGGCTGGAAGTGAGAACATCAATTACGCGAAACATATTTTCGGGAACGGAACGAATAACGCGGTAGCAACGATTAAGAGTGGTTATTATGCTGGCTCGGACACGATGAATATGGCGCGTGATACCTCGACAGCAACGCTGACGATTGAGAAAGACGCTCAGTATGAAGTCGTAAATGGCCTGACCATGGCAAGCGCGTCGGGTTCTACTGCTACGTTGAATGTGAACGGAAACTTCTTGGCATCCGCCCTTACCGTCGGTGCTGGTACTGCGAATATTAACGTCGGTAAGACGGGCACTTTCACCGTTTCCGGCGTGTCGGATTTCAATAATGGAGTATTCACATCCGCAGGAACGCTCGTTTTTGATAATGAACTTAGGGTCGGAAACGCTAGTAATAATACGGGTGCGACGCTCACAATTATGGATGGCTCGCTGACGACGAAAAAGGTAGAAATCGCCAAAAACGGCGCGACCGGAAGCATGATTGTCGGCGTTACCGATGGAAGTACGACTCCATCAGTCGTGGTTAATGGGGATCTCTGTGTCGCAGGTCCCAACGCAGGTGCCGGTAAAGGGACGCTCACGGTAAATAGCGGAAACCTGAAAGTCACGAACACCATGGACCTTGGATATAAGAGTAACTCCACAGGCACTTTTAATCTGAATGGTGGTAATGTCACATTCTCCAGTATGTGGCGCACTTCGGAAGTGGGAGGAAGTACTGCGAATATTAACATTTCCGGTGGTTCACTCTTCCTGAATCAGCATACAACGTTGGGTTCTTACGGAAAAACCAATGCGACTATTTCCGGTGGAGAAATTACCGCGTTAGGACAATTTGTCGTAAACTTCTATGAAGGTGACGATATTATCAATCAGACCGGCGGTGTCGCGAACATCTGGGGAAATAGTACCGCAGGCTGGAATATCCGTACGAATCCCGGTTTCATGACGGATTATGTGTACAACAACTCGCTCCATGCGGGTCTCCAATTTGGTAATGGTCTTCAGTCGAATGACCTTCGTGACTGGAATGGCGAAATGCAGTGGAACATTTCCGGTGGCGAATTAAATACATACCGCGTTTCTACAACTGTTAGACATACTAGAGAGCATAATCTGTTATCCATTTCCGGCGACGCGGAAGTGAATATTATAAGCTCGGATCGTGTCAAGTATTCCGGTATTTTAGCCGTCCCGACCAAGATGACCGGCGGAACGCTGAATGTGGAAACGATTTACGCGAAAGCCGCGCGTTATTATTCGGATAACACGCTTGCCAACGCGGCATACAATTACATGGCGAATGGTGTGTTCCTTCAGGAAGGTGGCGTTCTCTCGCCTGACGGTGGGAGTGTTGACGCGGGTTATCACTTCATCGCCAGCGCGACGGGAATTGGTTCCACAACGATTTTCGGGAACTACACCCTTGACGGTACAGGCAGTATTAAACTAGATGTTGGTGAATTTTCCAACGATTTCAGTGCTCTAAACGATAAAATCATCGTTGACGCAGTAGGTGTGGACGGTAGCGGTGTCGCGAATATCGGTGGAAGTGGTATTATGGTAAATCTCGCCTCCGGTCTCCTCACTTCCGTCCAAAATGGTGAAACGGCGGATGGTTCTCAAGTTCTTCTGATGACCGCCTCTAGTTTCACAGGTGATGATGGAAATATCGCGCAGTATGGTTGGAATAATCAGCTACAGGGTTCTGATTATTACTGGACTTCTCAAGTGGCAGATTACGGCGACGGTCTGCGTGGTCTCTACGCAGTTCTTACCTCGATGAGTACCTCGACTTCTTACTGGGATGAATCGGCGAAAGCGTGGAACGGCAACGTGATGGACGCATTAGAAATTTACGTCGGAAGTTCCACCGTCGGAAACAGTTCTGCTGCGCCGTCTGCTGTGATTAACGCGAGTAACCGTAATTTAGGACGTTTCTATGTCGCGTATGATGCGGGAACTTCCGGAAAACTGACGATTACGAATAATGCGACTGTCGAATCAATTCAGTTGAATCAGGTCGGTGTCAGTGGCGCGGGTGAATTACTCATCGATAAAGGTGCGACGTTCAACGCAGCGAATCTGGAACTTGGTGTGAATCAGGGCGCGACAGGGACGCTGACGGTGAATGGAGTCGCGAATATCGAAACGCTCGAACAGGGAGACGGTGGTGCGAAACTTGTCGTCGGTAATGATGGAAACCTTTCCGTCACGAATGAAACAACGTGGAGAAACGCGGATATTCAAGTTAACGGTGGGAATGCAACTTTCGCAGGCGTTACGAATTTCGTTTCTGGTACGATGAAGTTTACTGGTGACTCGCAGACGCAATTCACTTATGGTGGCACGGATAAGGTAGCTTTCTTCGGAAATGGCGCAACTGCAACGATTAACGTGGAAGACAGTGCGTTTTTGCAGATTACTGGAACGGACGCTGGCGGCACCCGTGTTCTGAAATTCTCCTCTGGTGTGAACGGTGTGGCGAATCTGAACGTTTCAGATAATGCGACGCTTGTTCTCGGTAAAGGAACTGGAAGAAATACGAATTCGAACATCCATTTTGGCGACGGTGGAAAACTCACGCTGAATGTTTCGGATAACGCAACCGTTTTCGCGAATCGACGTTTATATTTTGGCGAAGTGGCGAATGGAAGCCGAACCGACACGATTAATCTGAACGGAAATGGTAAACTTTATGTGGGCGTGTTGCTTGCGTCGGGTTCTGGAAATGTGGAAATGAACATTTCAGATAATGCTTACCTGAATGTAAATGGAACGTTCTGCGTCGGTTACGGCGGCGATAATGGCGGAAATGGAACGACTTCCACAATAAATCAGACGGGTGGAACGGCAGACATTTTCGGCCTCGACGGTGAAAAACGCTGGGGTTATGACTGTGGCGTCATGTTCGGTGGCGCTGGCTGGAAACAGTCGACGGGAACGTATAATCTCTCCGGTGGTATGCTGAATACGGCACGTATTTCCGCTACGAAAAATGGGGGAACCGCGATTCATCAGCCTGCGACGGCACCACTTTTCGTGATGTCAGGTGGCGAGCTGAATGTCGTTTCAGTTAATGGACGGACGGATTCTGGGGCGATTGAGGTGCCGTTCCTCTTCACTGGTGGTACGCTCAACGCGGAAAAAATTGTCGCTTACGGGAATAAACGTTCTGCAACATGGGCGACTGAGCAGGATAAAACGTTCTATCAGAATGGTGGAACGATTTCCCCGGACGGTGGTTCTACAAAAGTCGAAAATGTTGAAATTGACGGTCTCGGTACGACGACGAATCGTATTTTCGTGGCGGGTAACGGCGCGGCGAACACAACGATTGTCGGAAATTATGTAATTGATCTGAACAATGAAACATCCATTCCGGTAATTTCACTGGATATGTTCATGGATACGGACGGTATGGTTACGTATGATACCATTACAGTTCAGGATGGAGATATGACGATTGACTCCAACTCGGTTCTGGAAATTGTTCTGAATGGTGAAGGTACCTTTAATGGTGAATTCAGTGACTTGATTTTCGTTGAAAACGGAAAAATCGATGGTACTTTCGGTGGTCTATCCCTCGTGGATATGGCGGCAAGTACCGAGCAATTCATCTCTGGTTCCGACTTAGCATCGTGGCTAACGTATTCCGGCGCGGGAGTTTCTCTGAACTTCAGTGGCATTACGAGTGTTCCGGAACCCGCAACGTGGATGATTCTGATTCTCGGTTCTGCTGGCCTGTTCCTGATTCGGAAACGGAAGGCGTAAACTCGAAAACGAGTATTAAAACGCATGAATAAAAACGTCACCGCGTAAGAAACTCCCGCAGATCTCGCAGAAAATACAGAAAACGCAGATTTTATATAAAAATGAGATTAGATAGATGAAATTTTAATCAAAATGCGTTTCATATTTTGCGAATAACAGATTCCGTATTTATAATTATCTGCGGAATCTGCGGGAAATTTATTATGGATGAATTATGCTTCATTTCAGGAGGTGAAACATGAAACGGTTTCTATCTTTTAGCGTGGCAGTTTTATTCTGCACGATTTTCTGTTTCGGAACACACCTCGGTGCGCAACAAATTCACGTCACGAGTCCGATGCAGCGACATGGTGACAGTTTCAGTGAGTCGATTGGCACGAATTGGGGACTTTCTGGAAAAAACTGGTTTCTAGACGTGGGGGGAAGACAAGCGAATAATCTTCCACGTTATGGTCATCACGATATGAACAGTGATTTACGCGGTGGTTTTCAGTTCCAGCGTGGGGGTGTTTCTGGTTATTTTAATGGTTGGGCAGGTCAAGGATATAATGCGTATAACACGATGGAGGCTCCGTCCGTTACATTCATGAACGGTCAGCATGCGTATTTTCAGCATGTAACGGACACACCGTTCGTCGTTTCGACAATTCCGGTAGTTGGCTCGTGGCAGAACGGGCAGTACCAACCGCATTATGACCCGGAAGTGACTCTCACGCCGTCGGTATTACAGCAGAAAATTGACCGATTAAAACAGCAGGAACAGAAACCGCGCTATGTCCGTGAGACGCCTAATGCGCCTGCGTTGAAAGAAGTGGAACCACCGGTAAAAAAGAAAAAAAGTCGGACCGCGAGCATGAGCGGAAGTCGGGAAAGTTACGGAAGTCAGAAAAAGAGTGAAAGTGGGAAAAGTTCCTATTCACGGACGGCGAATCCTAATACAGCTGAAACTCCGGCATTAAGTGTTTCAGAAATGCGAAAACGTTACCGCGCGGCCCAGGAAAATGATTAGAAAAATGGCGGAAAATACTGGAAAATCACTCCGCCCCCTTGAAATTTTTCATTTTTGGGGTATATTTATAGATATACAGAATGAGGGTGGAATGTTGCCGCCCGTTTATGGTGCAGAAATACCGTACAGATTCGTTTTTTAAGGAGAAATCAGATGGCAGAAGCGTTCCGTGACATTTTGGAAACGTTTGATAACAGTTACCCGGGCCGGAATTACACGATTGAAATTATCTGTCCGGAATTTACTTCCGTATGTCCGAAAACGGGACAGCCGGACTATGGAACGATGACGATTCGTTATATTCCGAATCTGAAGTGCGTCGAGCTGAAGAGCCTGAAATTCTACATGCAGCGTTTTCGTAATGAAGGAATTTTTTATGAAAATGTGACGAATCGGATTCTGGATGATCTGGTGGCTGTTTTGGAACCGAAATGGATGGAGTTAACTGCCTCATTCACGCCCCGTGGTGGAATCAGTACGAATGTCGTCGTAGAATATGCCTGCACGGAAAAATAAAGTAAATTTTTATTGACGAATAAGAAAACGCACGTTGTGTAGTAAGTCTTTTACACTTTGTGCGTTTTCTTTTATATTCATGATTTCGATATAATTTAATGGCTTCTTTTCTCTAAAAATGACATCCAGAGCATCGAGAGAAACGCCAAAATAACATATTCTACCACCAGAAGCACTCCGCGTCCAAGCGTAATTCCCCACCCGTGCTCGAAACTTGTAACACAGTAAGCCAGAAGGGTTCCGAACAGTGAGGCAGCCAAAATCATCCAGATATTCGCCGGTGTACTTTCTTTCTTCAGAACTGAACACATCGACGGCGTTAGAACCAGAAACCAGAGCGCGACACACATACACGAGAGACCGTAAAACTGCCAAGAAGCATTTACTTCCCGAGATGTGATTTCACATTCCGTTTTAAGCGTTTCGGAGGGAGATGTAAATGCTGTTTCTTTAACTAGCGTTCCCTTAACTGGTGTTTCTTTATCT
>JAUNAI010000191.1 GCA_030527705.1 Planctomycetia bacterium
CTTAGTATTTAAATAAATAAAATACAAGAAGCAAGCAATCGAAGATTGCGATTAAGAGTTTTTTTGGAAGAGGGTCTGGGAGAAACCTATTTTTGCAAAAAATGGTTTCTCCCACGGGCGTCACCCCGCGACGGGTAGCAAGTTCCTTCCGACAGGGTGAAAACTTGCGTACTTAGCCTCCCCTAAAAGGGGAGGCTGAAAATTCCCTCACACTCCCCCCTCAAAAAATCTTGATATTTAAATAGATAAAAATAAGAGGTAATTTATGTCAAAAGTAGCATTAGTAACTGGTGCAGGACGCGGAATTGGTGCGGCAATTGCGGTCGCGCTCGGTAAGGCTGGGTTCATTACGTGGGTGAATTACTCGCGGAGTGCGGAAGCGGCGGAAAGTGTGTGCACGAAAATCCGTGAAGCGGGTGGGCATGCGTTTCCGATTCGAGCGGACGTTGGGAAATACGCGGACATTCAGGAAATGTTCGACACGATTGAGGCTCAGTCCGGACCAGTTGACGTGTTGGTGAATAATGCGGGAATCGAAATTCGGATGCCAGCAACGGATTATCCGGAAGAGATTTACGACCAGATTATGAACATTAATCTGAAAGGGGCGTATTTCTGCACCCAGCGTGCGTTGCGGACGATGAAGGAACGGAAATGGGGGCGTGTTATTAACATTTCCTCGGTTCACGAAGACCGTCCGACGGCGAATCGTGGGATTTACTCCATCAGTAAAGCTGGAATGTGGATGATGACGCGCGAGCACGCGAAAGAGTTCGGCATGTACGGAATTACCGTAAACAGCGTCGCTCCCGGTGCCATTCGGACGGACCTGAATCGGAAAGTTCTGGAAGACCCGGCTTATGAGGAGATGGTTCTTCGGAATATTCCAGCAAAATTCATCGCGGAGCCGGAAGATATTTCAGGAGTCGTCGTTTTCCTGACAACCGACGAGGCGCGATACGTAAACGGTGCATCGATTTACGTCGATGGCGGTCTCGCACTGAATTAGAGTGTGTTCCCAATCAAAACCAAATTGAATCCTCAACGAAAAAGGTAATAAGATGAAGCTCCTGAAAAATATTTATACGTTCCTGTTTTCGTTCTTACGATATTTCTGACCGTGGGAAATACGTTGGCGGAAAAACGCAAGGTGTAATGACGGCGCGTGGGTTGATGGTTGTGCCGGCGGAGAAGAGACAAGCGGTTTTGATTGGGATTAATCAGTATCCTTCGCCCGTTTCCGAGTTGGAATGTTGCGTGAACGACATATCGGCGTTGGCGGAGGAGCTCGGGAAAATCGGCTTCAAAAAAGAGAATATCCACATCATGACGGATAAGTCGAAAGGCGAAAATCTGCCGACCGGCAAGAATATCCTCAAAAGTGGCGGAAGTCGCAGAAAATATGAGGAAGGACGACTTTCTCTTCGTCGCCTTCAGCGGGCACGGCGTCATGATTGACGATTCGTCCTTTTTGTGTCCGATTGACGTGGACGTGACCGACCGAGACTCTTTCGTCAGTCGGGATAAAGTGTTTCGGCTGCTGGACGAGAGCGTCGCGTCGCGGAAGATTTTCTTGTGTGACGCTTGCCGAAAAGAGTTCATGGTACGTGGTTTGGCTGGGCGCGGAATGCTAAAAACGCGGACGCTGACCGACCCGAAAAACATGAATCTTCACGGATTTATTCTGATGTCGTCGTGTGCGGAGAAGCAACAGTCGCTCGAACATGATCGTTTCGGACACGGTGTTTTTACGTATTATCTTCTGGAGGGGCTTCGCGGAGCGGCGGCGAATCAGGACGGTTACGTCAGCGTCATGCGACTTTTTAGTTTTGCGAACGAAAAAACGATCACCTTCACCCGTGGCGCCCAGACCCCCATGTTTCGGCATGGCAACGAGATGAGCGACTTTATCATTGCGAAAGTCGACCGCCCGACGGTTCAGGCGGAGCTTCCGAAAATCCAGATTGAAGACATTTCCGGCAAGATTATGTGGAGAAAAATCGAGATTCCGCCGACGGAGCCGATTATCGTGGAGAATCTGACGCTCCCGACGGTTCCGGAAGAAATCACGAAAACGCGGATTGAGATACAGTTAATCGAGGAAGCGATTCGCCAAATCGAAAACGGCACGCACCCGCAACTGCAACAGTCCAAAGAAGTGGTCGCGCAAGCAAAATTGACGTACGAAACAGTCGCGAAAAACTTCACGGAACTCGACGCGCCGCGACAGGAAAGCTGGAGCGTGTTGCCGAAAGAGACACAGACGAAACTTCTTGCCGCAATCCGCAAGAATCCCGACTTAAAAATCTCCTCCGTGCGTAATTTGTGTCCGGAAAATATGAGTTATCTTGATTTTGCGAAATTGGTGCGTGAAGGACAGTCTCTTGCCGAGGCGCGCGCGGAATATGAGCGTGTTTTGGCGGAATATACGCGCATTTTGTCGGAAGCCGAAACGCAGAAAAAGAACGCACTGGCGGAACTGGACAAAACGCGGTATGGAAAGCGGAATGAATTGCCGAGAATGATTGAGAAGTTTCAGAGGAAAGTCCTTCTCGCGATTATGACCGACTTGCCGGGATATGAGGAATTGGAAGCGGAATTTCCGTTCGACGAGTTAATTCCCCGCATCCCCGTGTTGGAAAAATACGAATTCGGCTGGGAAGAGAAAGATTTATTCGGAAACGCGGAAGGTGTGTGGAATCATTTAAGACCATGTGTGGTCAAAATCAGAGGATTTCCCGGAAAACTCAAGACATTCACCGTTGACGGTATCGAATACCGTTTCCGTTACTGTCCGCCGGGAGAGTTCATGATGGGCAGTCCGTCTTCAGAAGAGGACAGAAGAGACAACGAAACGCAACACCGCGTGACGCTTACTCGTGGTTTCTGGATGCTTGAGACGGAAGTGACGCAAGCGATGTGGGAATCGGTGATGGGTACGACGATTCAAGAGCAAGCGAAAAAAGGGACATGGTTTACTGATTTACACGGAACGGGTTCTAATTATCCGATGTACAACGTAAGTTGGAACGATTGTCAGGACTTTTGCCGTAAGTTGACGCAGCAGATAAGTCTTCCGACGGAGGCGCAGTGGGAGTATGCGTGTCGAGCGGGAACGACTACGCCGTTTAATTTTGGCAGTACGTTGAACGGCGACAAGGCAAATTGTAATGGCAGATTGCCGTACGGAACAAGTACAAAAGGGACTTACCATGATAAGACGGTCCCAGTGAAGAGTTACGCTCCGAATGCGTGGGGATTGTACGACATGCACGGTAACGTGGAAGAATGGTGTCACGATTGGTATGACGAGGATTATTCTGAGTCGCCAACGAGCGACCCAACGGATCCGGACAGTGGCTCGAACCGCGTCTTCCGTGGCGGTTCCTGGAGTGGCCTCGCCGAGTTTTGCCGGTCGGCGAAGCGGACGTACACTACTTCGCCTGGCACTCGCGGCAACGATCTGGGCTTCCGCCTAGTCTTCGTGCCCTAGTGTGAGGCTCGGTTAAGTGTAACTAGCTTGTGAGAGAGGGCGGAGGCGGGACGCCAAGCTCTGTAGGAGCGTTATGTAATAGCCGTGGGTGTAAACCCATGGATGAACGGAACCTCCCCCCACACGCCGACCGCGTAGCAGTCGAATGATTCAACCGCTACGCGGTTGGTGTTTTTAAGGGGTTTCCCGTATACCGGGGGTAAAAAATCCCCGGCTACATACATTTGACCGCTACGTGGTCGGAGGACGGTATCCCACCGTCTGTGATATATGTCACCTTCCACGTGTTTTAAATCATTTTTCGGCAATTCCCCCCCGCCCCCTCCGCCTCACATACGTTCGGCACCTCCCCTCAAAGGGGAGACTCGAATATCGGACGGCGGGGATTTTCGCCAACGAGGGGGAATGCGACGTGCAGAAAATTGCCTAATTTAAGGAGAAATGGTGAGAGATTCGGTAAAAGGTATCTTTTTTGGGTTACTGGCGGCGATTTCATACGGAATGAATCCGTTATTTGCGTTACCACTATATCATGAAGGATTCTGTCCGGACGCCGTGTTGTGGTACCGATACATTCTGGCGGTCGTGTTTCTTGGTACATGGCTGATGTGGCGGCATACAGAAATGAAAGTGGGCTGGCAATTCGCGCCTCTGCTGACTGTGAATGGATTACTCATGGGCTGTTCGTCGCTGTTTCTATTCTTGAGTTATCAGTACATGGACGCAGGTGTCGCCTCAACCATTCTTTTCGTTTATCCGGTCATGGTGACGGGGATGATGGCGTTATTTTTCCACGAAAGGGTCACGCTAGGAACGGTCTTAAGCATCATCCTGGCTTTCACGGGCGTTCTGGCGCTTTACTGGGACGAAAACGGCGCGACGTTGGATTCTGTTGGTGTTCTGATGGTCATTCTGTCGGCTTTATCTTACGCGCTGTATATCGTGTTGGTCCGTGTCACTCGCTTGCGGAAATTATCGGCAGAAGTGCTAACGTTTTACTGTCTCCTTCCTATTTTACCGGTATTTCTAATGAGAACAGGCTGGGGAGCCGCCTTGACATGGCCGACGAGCGCGACCGCGTGGTGGTGTGTCGTTCTTCTTGCGCTCGTGCCGACGATTTTATCGTTGAGCTGGACAGCTCTAGCAATTCGTTACGTCGGAGCCACGCCAACCGCGATTTTAGGGGCACTGGAACCTGCGACGGCCGTATTTTTCGGAATCACTGTTTTCGGTGAAAAACTCACAATTCGGTTAATTTTCGGCTTACTTTTCATCATTATTGCCGTTCTGATTCAGGTTGCCAAAACGCAGAAAACCGCGACAAGCTGAAAGTTTCTGGAAAATCAGGGAAAAATCTACCTTAAGGTCTTTAAGTTGGCACTGATTAACTGGGTGCGTGGACGCACGGTCTATAAACGTGAGTAAAAATGGAGGCTTTAAGGAAAGAATTCTTCCTAAATTACGTAATTTATTGAAATTGGGTTTTAAAACGCTTGATAACTTCTGCGGACGAGACGTTCGCACACCCAGTGTGACTTATTCAGCATCGACTTAAAGAAATCCATAATCTCTCAAGAAATAAAAAAAGCGGAGGACATGGGATTCGAACCCACAACCGGTATTCCCGGCAACTGATTTCGAGTCAGCCTGCTAGCCATTCGCGTATCCTCCGACAATGGGCGTCCCCACCCATCTTTTATGTTACGCATTATAACACGTTCACGATTTTTCACAAGGGGGGGCAATGAAATTTTTCTAAAAACGGTGATAATATCCGAAAATCTTTCTAAAAACTTCTCAATTTTCTCGAAAACTTGTGGAATCTCCCCTTTTATTTTTTCATGGAAGAGAGTATAATAAAGAAAAATAAAAAAACTCACCAATTTTTACAATTTCTCCCCCTAAAAGATAAAAAACAGGAGAAAAATCATGATTCGACGCAATTTCCTTCAGACGCTTCTTGCTGTCCCGGCCGCTACGGTCGCGCAGTCACACGGAAACACAACTTCCGCTGAGCTTCTTCCACCTACCAGTCAGGTGGCTGGAAAAAACTGGTATAATCTCGAAAAAATGACCGTCGAAGGACGCGCGTGGGAGGGAGAAGAGCGTATCAGTCCGTATGACCGCTTTCCGAAACGCTGGATGGAGCAGATTCCGGACGGCGTGCGTGGAAATTCGCGTCATTCTTCGGGAATGGCATGCCATTTTCGGACCAATTCGCGCCAAATCTGGCTCCGTTACGAGAATACCAGCACAGGGCTCGGAATGTGGCACATGGCACCTGTCGGAGTGAGCGGTTTCGACCTTTACTGTCGTGACGATCAGGGAAAATGGCGTTATCTGACCGCGACGCAGAAAGGTCCGAAAGCGGAAGTGTTACTGGAAGGGAGCATTCCGGCTGATGGGAAAATCCGTGAATTTCTGATGTATTTCCCGCTTTATAACGGGGTAAAGAGCGTGGAAGTCGGTGTGGCAGGCGATTCGCAGTTCGAACTGGTCGTCCCGAAAGAAAAGCCGATTCTCTTTTATGGTACGTCTATCTGTCACGGTGCGTGTGCGTCTCGGCCGGGAATGCCGCACCCTGCGATTCTGGCGCGTCGGCTGGACCTGCCTTTCTGGAATTTCGGCTTCTCCGGCTGTGGGAGAATGGAACTGATTATGGCAGATGCGTTCGCGGAGCTGGATCCGTGCGTGTACGTTCTGGACTGCCTGCCAAATATGAATCCGGAAATGGTTGCGGAACGTGCGTATCCGTTCGTGCGTCGGCTACGTGAAAAGCGGCCGGACACGCCGATTATCCTGATTGAGGACCGTCGTTTTCCGCGTTCTTGGCTCGACGAGGGGAAAAATACGTTCCACAACGCGAATCATGCGGCCTTACGAAAAGCGTATAACCAGCTAATCGCTGAGGGACAGAAGAATCTGTATTACATCGAGGGAGACACGCTCCTTCCGGAAGATGGAGAAGGGACGGTTGACAACTCGCACCCGAACGATTATGGATTCTGGTGGCACGCCAACGCGATTGAGCCGACGTTACGCAAGGCGTTAAATCGGTAAATTGTCCGGTAAATTAACGTAAATTACGTAATAACGTAAATTGTGATAAATAACGCGGAAAACGCGGTGAATCACGCATAAAAACCACGTCGGAAACTCGGCGTGGTTTCCGCTTTTTAGAAAAATAGCAACTTTATTTTTGATGAACATAAACAGTATTCCGGTTCTGAATCATGGCTAAAACGAAAAAAACCACCACGTCCCTCCCTCTCGCCGACCGCCTCCAGTCCGCACTGGTCCCGGAAGAGAAACAGCCGTACGAAATTCCGAAAAACTGGGCGTGGGCATATCTTCTGAATGGCGTAGTGACCTGCCTCGATTCATTCCGGAAGCCTGTGAACGCAGCTGAAAGAGTGAAACGGACAGGAGATATTCCGTATTACGGTGCGACAGGACAGGTCGGGTGGATTAATGATTTTCTGACGGATGAACCACTGTTACTTCTGGGAGAAGATGGTGTGCCATTTCTGGATTTAATGAAAGATAAAGCGTATTTGATTGAGGGAAAAGCGTGGGTAAATAATCACGCACATATCCTACGCTCACCATTCGGCACCGTGGGAAATCAGTATTTAATGCACTATCTGAACATTTTCAACTTTCAAGGATATGTGAATGGGACGACGCGACTGAAGTTAACACAAAGAAGTATGAGTCAGATACCCGTTCCCCTTCCGCCACTCGCAGAGCAGGAAAGAATCGTCGCGCGGTTAGAGAATTTACTGGGAAAACTGGACGAGGTGAAGGAAAGAGTTCAGAACT
>JAUNAI010000192.1 GCA_030527705.1 Planctomycetia bacterium
GAAAAACGATATCCATCGTCGGCAATAACGGCGTCCGAAAGTTTCTGTCATCACTGTCATTCCAGTTTTCATTGTTCTTCCAGTTTTCACTGTCATTCCAGTTTTCACTGTTCATGGAAATTTCTCACAAAATTGGTATCATTCCGCAACTCGATAATTCTACCTTTTTTATTATACCGAAAGAAAACGGAAAAGTCAAGGATTTTCGAGGGAATTAGAGGAAAATAGGAAAATTTTTGGAATAATTTTATGGAACTATATTAACAATTTATCAATGAAGGTTACAAATACGAGTTTTCATTTCCAATCTTGTCACAAGGCGGTACTATCCCCCTCCCCAAACCGTGGCAAGAGCCGAAGTTTGGGGTAGGGCTTCCCGCCGGCAAGGGGGGAACAGGTCCGGTGGTTTTTTATCCCACGGAATATAAATGGACGAGTCCCTGGAAACACCCCAAAGGAATCACGTGGGTAATTTGGCGACATTTGCGTTCCACGAAGGAAGTGAACCTTGCGGAACGCAAATACGCCGAAATGTTGGCTCTCCGAGATCAAAAAACCACTCCAAAAAAGTTTGGAAAGGTCGAACCACGTCCATTCATGATTCCAGCTCTCGAAAAATGCCGGAAATCATTGCTGGAAGTGTGGAAAGACGAAGTGGGTTAGCGGTTGCGGTTACGCTTGTTTCGGCGTTTCTCTCTGGCTGCTTTTTGGATTCCTTTTTTCACAATATTACTATGAAAATCCATATTGGCTTCATAAATAATCCGGGGAAGAAACAGACAAATCGGAGTGAGGATTACGAGTGCTATTGTAGCGAAAGTTGCAACCCAGGGACCTGCAACGCTATTAGCATAAAACCACATAAAAACACAAGGAGATAGTAAAAAAGCCAAACAACCAATAGAAAGAGGCCAATTCACCTTTTCGCGAGGTGGATGTTTGGGAATAACATATTTTTTCGTCACAACAGGTTCTGGATTTTTGGGTTGGTCCATATAAGGATCCCGAATCTGTACATCCTCAATTTCTGGCGGTGGATTATAATTAGGATCTTCAACAATTTGCAATTCATCGGCGGAATTGATTTGGGATTCAGACATTTTTTTACTCCTTTTTTCATTAAAAAAAAACAACAACTTTATCATAATAACACATATTTCCAAATTACACAAGGGGGATATATATGAGTACACAGGCAATTCAGGCAGGAGAAGCGTTCATCCAACTGAATATTCGCAGTGATGAACTGCAACGTTCACTAAATAACGTTGGTAGCAAAATTGATGAATTTGGCGCCAAAACAGTAAGTACATTGTCAACGATCCGAAGCGCACTAGGAGAGTCCATTGAGGATGGTGGGCAATTTGGAGATGCGATTAGCGTTGCTGGGCAAGCACTTGAAACCTTTTCCGTAGGCTTTGGATATGTGAATAAAATGACAACAGCTCTGGATCGAGCGACAGTTGCCGGACGACTTTTTACTTTTCAGCAAAACCAACAGGCGATCGCAACCCGTCTTAATGCAATGATGGGAAAACAAAACATCATCACCCAAACTACAAGTACCGTAGTCAGCTATGCAGCGGCAACAGGAATCAAAGTTTTAACAGCAGCTCAATCAATACTCAACACGGTTCTATTCGCCTGTCCACTTACATGGATAACAAGCGGTCTTTTAGCAGTTGGAGGAGCGACATTTGGAATCATCAAAATTATAGGAAGTTTTAGTAATGAGTTGGAAGATTCAGCGAAAGCGATGGAGGAGCTACGGAAACGAAATGATGAGTATCGGGAATCAGCGAGAAGTGCAGCGGGAATTTTGGAGGAATTGGCACAAAAAGGGGAACTGAATGCACAACAGTCTGAAACTTCCTCTGCAGCCTATAAATCCCTAGAGACTTCTTGTAAACAACTAGAAATCAATCTTGTAGATATGGGGATTTCATTTGATGAAAACACCAAAAAAGTAGATGGTTCGGCGGAAAGTTTTGCGAAATTGAGAGAAACCATGAGGGTGAAGGAATTTCAGGAACTTAACAAAGAAATTAAAGCGCAATCTGAATACCTAGACAACCTGAAATCCAAACTGGATAAGAACGGAGAAACTGGATACTTGCGATGGTGGGGTGGCGTGTTTAGTTTTGGTTATGTAGATAATGCAGAAGAAATTCAGGCGAAAATTGACGAAACTCAGAAGAAAATCGCGGAAAATGTTCAAAAAAGCGCGGAAGTTATGGACTATTCCGAGATTTACAAGGAAAATGAAGAGAAACTGAAAGAGTGGGAAAAAGCGGATGTTGAAGCGACCCAGACAGCGACCCAGAAAAAAATTGCGGCTATTCGAGAAGAAATGACGGCGAGAAAAGAAGCACTGGCTCAGATGATTACGGAAGCGAAAGCCAGAAACGATGTAACCCAGGAGGAAATTAAAGCGCTGGAAGAAAAACAGAAAGCGTTGGCAAATTCAGAAAAAACTCAAATCGAAAACGCTAAAAAAGAAGAAGCCGATTCCATTCAGAAAATTCAGGACGATATGAGTCAAAAACGGAATGAGAACGCCGAAAATAAGAGCTGGAAGGAAAGTTTGAAAGACCCAATGACAGCTTTAAGCAATGCAATAACAAAATCAGAAAGTGCAGATGACGCCTTCCAAAAAGCAATCGATGCCCGGAAGAATATCGGGGAAAATGCAACAGCTGCGGAAATTGCAAAACTGGATGAAGAAATCAAAAAAGCCCAAAAGGAGGCGGAAAAATGGTATTCCAGAAAAGCGGAAGCGGAAGAAACCCTGGCGAAAGCAGCGGAAGAAGAACATGAGAAGGCATTCGAGTGGTGGATGAAAGCAGCGGAAGAAGAAGCGAAAGCAGCGGAAGAAGCTCGAAAAAAAACCGAGGAACGTCTTCAGTCGGTGAATGATATGAAAGTGGCTAATGATGAACGACGGGAAAAAGCGGAAGAAGAAAAAGCATGGAACGAGAAAAAAGAAAATGACACCGAAGGAGCTTCTAAAGAAGCCCAAGAGCAATACAATAACCTGATCAGCCAAAGAGAAAACGAATATAATAAACTTCAGAACTTGGCAATCTCCGGAAACGAAGAAGATTATCAGGCTCAACTGAAAAAAGTTCAGGAAATGGAAAGTGGAATCGACCTGTGGCAAAAACGGTTGGAAGATCTCAACATGGAACCAATGGAACAAATCCAGAACGGAATCCGGGAAGAAGCGGAATCTCCTCAAACACTAATGGCGGGAAGTATGGACACCCAAAAAAAGTTTTGGGAACTTCAGCAAAAAAGTAAAAATCCACTTGAAGACAAAGTGGATAAAACGAATCAAATCTTGAATCGAGTGGCAACCTACACGGAAGAGGTTGCAGGCGGAATTTACACGGTATGAAAATGCCGATTTCCTCATTTTTATAGCATATCGGAATCGAAACATGGCGACAATTATCGGAATTTCAGCAAACAGCCCGAAATTTTCACGGGACTTGAAAAAAAACGGTTTAATGTGGAAATTAAACCGAGGTTTTAGTCGAGAATACACCATTCTTGCAGATCGATTGGACGAAAGCCAAAAAAGCGTTTTGAAAGAAACGCCGCACGTTGGCGAGATTGAAAACGGCTGCATGTGTAAATCGGTCGAAGTTACGGAATCGGAAAACGTTCTACACCCAAAAACAAGGGACCTCACCGCGTTATACAAGGTGACGTGTTCATTCGACAGCGATTGCAAACTTGACCCGATTGAACTCCCTCCAACGATTCAATGGGGAGCGGAAACCATGGAAATTGCTATGGAAACCGACCTGACTGGAAAACGAATCCAGACAGTCAACGGCGAAAGATTGGAAGCCTCACGACAAATCATCTGTCCAACGTTATCCATCGGAATGTATTCCTTAACGTTCGACCCAAACATTCAGGTCAGTTATGCAAACCATCTGAATTCTCAGACCTTTTGGGGTGCGGCTCCCAAAACCGCTTTATTGGAACCGATTCAATACGATTTCGTCCAAATTGAATTGACGGACGAAGTGAAAAATTTCAAAAACTTGAATAGTGACTGCGTTGCAGGTATTTATTCAGGTTTACATGAAGAATCCTACCGAATCGTTCCCTCTTCCAGTACCAGAACGCTCATGAAGTTGGCGGGAGCGTTGGGATTCTCGTAGTACCAGACGACTTTCTTGTCGCGCGTGATCTCGAACATGCACGACGTATGCGTCTTGCTATGATTGCAAGCATAATTGCCGACGACGATGTTACCATTTTGGCGAATTTGCAGACCACACATATAGGAGATGGACAGTGGCGCAAGGTCATCAATCGTGCAACGCCATGTCTCTTTTCCCTCGGCATCGAACAGCACAAGCGCGTCCAAAAACGACCCCAAAACTTGACCGTCCGGCAGTTCCAATACACCGTAACATTCCTTGCCCGGCACGCTCATGGTGCGGAGGACTTTTCCGTTCACGTCGTATTCCGCGATGGTTCCCTTACGCTTGTGCGCAACGAGGAATGTTCCGTTTTTCGTCGCACGGACCATACGCATGTTGTGGTGACTGTTAGGCGCATCCTCGAACTGACAGGGAATCTCGCGGACGATTTCCCCTTCCGGATTCACGATGATGAGGCAGTTTTTCGTATTCCAACCGATAAGAGTGTTCCCATCCTCCAGCCGTGTGGCGGTAAAGGCGGAATCATTGCGCTTATCCTCGGGAATATAGGAAAACACTACCTTACAGTCGGGCGTAACCTCGATAATAGAGTCGGCATCCGAGTAGAGAATGTTTCCGTTTTCAAGGAGTTGTGTGTCACTCATGTTGCCGATTTCGTGGGAATAGGTCCAGACGAGATTTCCGTCCGCGTCAAAACGTTCCAGCCGACCGGAACAGCCACAAAGGATTTCTTTCCCGACTTTTTCGCCATGAAAGAACTGTTGATGCGCCTCATTGGTTACACCGTCCGCCGCAAAAACCGTAGCAACGCCGAAAACGAGGGAAAGAAAAAGGAAGGATACCGCCTGACACGGAAATTTAAAGGGTAATTTCATATTAAAGTCTCCAATTAAGTCACCTTTTTCACGGCAAATTCCACCTAATCGGGAAATTTACCAATAACCATACCTATAACATACCACATCATCTCTTTTTTGTCAAGCTATCCAGCATGAAATTCTCAAAAACCTGCAATTCGCAGAAGTATAATTTCATATCTCATTATCGATGTCAACATGAAAACTATTCTTATAAAAACTTTTGAATTACAAAATCAAAGAATGAAACGATAATATCATTTTTACATTCTTACTCGATAAAACAAGTGGTAAGTAGTATTTCTTAATGATTAAAAAAACTTCAAAATGAATACGGCAAAAATGCGATTTTCTTACCTGATTTTAGATAGAACAGAATCTATAAGAAAAAAATAAAATTATTCGATATTGACATGATTTTATAATTGTATATATCTGCACATACCGTAAATTTAGGAATGTACGAATTGTTAGAAGTTTTCAAACGTGTAAAATTTTAGAATAAAAAAATCACCGTTTTTAAAGCGTTTTTTACACTTTTTTCACATTTTTTACCAAAAAAAGTCAAAAAATTGGCAAAAATCACAAGAAAAAACGTTATTTCCAAAAAACGTCTATGAATTTTATTTTCGCTAAAAATCCACTTTTGATTAGTTTTATGAATACTGTATGGATACCAAAACAGAAAAATCAACCTCCCCTAAAAGAGGAGGTGTCACCGTAGGTGACGGAGGGGGTGGAGTGACTTCATGAATAACCATTTCTAGGAGGCGACGCGTCTCGCATCACCCCCCAGAACGGTATAAGGATAAAATCCATTCACCGTGTCCCACGAGTTGTCGGTACTTGCTCAAAAACCAGCACGTACCGAATAAACCTTCATTATCAATGTCGGCATTTTTAATTATTATAATTCTGTCTTCCCTCCAGCGCGTCGCGGAGAATGTCTTTATTCACGAATTCCAGCACGCTTCCGGACGTTACACCACGGGCGAGACGCGTGATTTTAACCGGATATTCATGCAGAAGGCGCGTGATGTAAAAAGCCGTCGCGTCACCCTCAATATTCGGATTCGTGGCCATGATGATTTCCTGAACGTCGCCTGTCGCTACCCGTTTTTCAAGTTCCTTAATCGTTAAATCGTCCGGTCCGATATTGTCCGTCGGTGAAAGTCGTCCGAGCAGAACATGATACATTCCGTGAAAAACGCCCGTCTGTTCCAGCGCCGCCAAGTCGCGAGGCTGTTCCACAACACAGATTTGCGACGCATTTCGGCTTTCGTCTCGGCACACGTCACACAGGTCATTAACCGACAGATTAAAGCATTTCTGGCAGTAACGGATATTCGTTTTTACTTCCCGAATCGCGTCGGCAAGCGCCAAAATGTCGTCTTTTTTCGCAATCAGGACATGATATGCGAAACGCTCCGCCGTCTTTTTCCCCACGCCGGGAAGTTTCGTAAATAAAGTCGTCAGGTTTTTAATACTTTCGGTTAAATCTGCCATAAAAATCCTCTAAATCCCTCGGAACGTTCTCATCACTGACCTGTTTTCTGCCCAATCGGCTCCACGCTCATAATCGACGCGCCAAAAAGCTCTTCTGCAGCATGAACGAGTGGATTTTCATACATTTCGCGAAATCCGACTCCCTGTGGCTTGCGCGACGTTTCGGTATTCTCTTCCAAAATGAAACGCAAACGGATATTCGGTCGCCCAACTTTTGCACGGAAAACCGACTCCAGACTCTGTACATCGTTCGTGTTCCGCGTAAATTGCTGAAATGGAAATTCACACTTATGCGGATAAATGACCGTAAATTCCTGCCGATTCTCACTTAAAATCGTATCTTTCGGAGTTGTGAAACTTGGATACCACTGCGCTCCCGAAAAATTCTCCAATGCGGACATAAAGGCGTTTCGGAGGTGAATAATTTCCTCACGTAACGACAATCCAGTCGGCTGTGTAACCGCTTTTGAAACGGGTTCTTGGGAGACTTTCTGCGGCTTCCGCATATCAACCACCGGGTAATCGTCCACCGGATAATCATACGGCGGATAATCTTCCGTGATATGGGTCGCAAGTTCCTCAGTAAAAGAGCGAATCACCCCCGCAGGTGGCGTCAATGGTTCCGGCACGGTTTCCGTTTTTGAAACTTCCGGCTCTTTCTGCACATTTCCGATGGGTATCCCACCGTGCATCGCGCCACCCGCCGGAATCTTGTGTGGCGGAAACGCCGGCGACGGAATCGACGGTTTCGGTCCATC
>JAUNAI010000193.1 GCA_030527705.1 Planctomycetia bacterium
ACCGAAAGGAGCGACGTAGCATTAAAAGGGACGACCTAGCACCGAAAGGAGCGTAACGGTCCTTCCGAAATGCTTTTTCTATCCTAAAAATATATAAAAACAACTAACTATAAAAGGAAAATAAAATGCTCAATTTTTGGAAAACCTTACCGTGTCTTAGAGGTGCGTTGCTACTCCTCCTGACCGCGAGTTGGACCGTGGCTCAAGCGGAGGAAACGTATTCACTAATTTCGAAACGTGGTTCTGGTGACGTGGACCTCATCGAGAAAACGTTTGACGCAGCCGGAACACTCCTTCTGGAAATCGACCCAAACACCCATGTGAGTAAAGCCTCTCCGGGACGTGAACAGGAAAATGCGGAAGGTAAAAAAGAGAATAAAACAGACGAAAATTCAGGTGAAAATACGGGAAATGCGGGAAGCTCAGAAAATGTAAAAAACACAGATTCCGCGAGTGGGCAGAATACCGAAACGCTTAAAGAACCACTCATTCAGAAAATTCCGATGAAGGTAACGAGTAAGCAGAAATACGAGGAAATGCTTATTCAGTCCGGAAATCTTCTGCAGGGTGAAACGGCTAAATCAACGCTCGGCGCATGGTATTTTCTTGAAAATGAAACAACAATTCAGATCGATAAAACCGAGGTGAAACCGCAACTTGACCTGAATCAGCCACTCATCGGCGTCGACATCAGCAACGCACACCCGAACTTCTTCCGGAAAGACGGTTTTCTGACGCGCGACGAGCTAGATGTAATTAACGTGCAGGGGAACACACTTCTGGCAGATTATTTCCTGCCGAATCGTGATGGCGTAAAAATCGGTGACAGCTGGAAACAGTCTCCCGACACAATGGGAATTCTGTTACAGATGGATCTCGTTTTTAACTTGGACATTAAAACGAAATTGGCCGAAGTGAAGAAAAACATCGCCATTCTGGAAACGAGTGGGTGGCTCGAGGGAAGTTATGAGGGAAACACGTCGAAAATTGAAGTGACTGGGAAAGCATATTTCGACCTGACTCGTGGCCGAGTGGTCTGGTTCGGACTGGTTATTCAGGAAAAAAGGACCGCGGGGTTCATCTCGCCGGGAATGGATGTGACTGCGAAAATCCAGTATAAAATCACTCCGCAGGAATCATCGAAAAACCTCACTCCGGAAGCGGCGGCTGCGTTGGAGTTCGACCCGGCCCAGTATGGACTTCTGCTGTATCAGGATCCCAGAAAAGTCTGGCAGTTCGTCCTGTCACCCGAATGGGAACCGATGAACCAGAACGAGTTCCAGAGTAATTTCCGTCTTATTCGCGACGGTCAGCTTGTGGCGCAGTGCACGGTAAATAAGGTACAAGCGACGACCGCAACAAAAAATATTAAACCGGAGGATTTCGCGGAGGAAATTAAGGGAATGCTGAAAGAGCAATTCGACAGTATTCTTGACATAAAAACGCAAAAACGCGAGGACGGTTCCGACGTAATCCGTGTGGATGTGGCTGCGAAATATGAGGGAATTTCGTTGCGGATTTTTTATTATCTGATAACGAAAGGCGAGCAGCAGTACACAATCGTTTTCACGCTGGAAGATAATCTTCTGGAGAATTTTGGCGAGTTGAATGAGACGATGGTACAGTCGTTTAAGTGGATGAAGTAGGAAAAATAAAAAAATAAAGAAAGAAAAGCAAGCGACTGCGTCGCTTGCTTTTCTTGTGTTTTCTTTATTTCTTTTCTTAGAACGCGTTACCCACCTTACGCGCACGCGTCGGATGGTCAAGGTCGATTCCAAGAGAAATTCCAACCTGAACCAGCAGGTTCCAGCCCGCCATGAGCTGCACGCATGGATCCAGAAGTCCCACGGACGGAATCACTACCGTCGGGAAAATGGTCGGTTTCGACGCAATCGCAATGATGTTCACACCAATACGGTCCACGAGCAGTTCCTGCATTTTCGCCATTTCCGATTCGTACGGCTCGATGACGACAATCGTTTCGCCTGCATTCATCACTTCTTCGATACCGTGCAACAGATAGGTACCTTCCAGATAATCGCTCTTTTTACGCGTGATTTCATTCGTTTTCAGACGGAGTTCTTCCGCCACGCCATTATTTCTTCCCGCGAAGTAAATAACCGGAGAATTCGCGACTTTCGCCACAATTTCCGGATCAATTTCCAGTGCCAGAGCTTCTTCCGCTGCCGTCGCCGCCGCGTCCGCCTGGAAGTCCACGTCGTAAATGTTTTTCAAGACGGAAAGATACATTAAACCACTTTCTACCACGCTTTTCGTCGCAGCAACGGCATCTTCTTTTCCGCAAGAAAGAATGTAGGCGTCATTCGAAGCATCAACGATTTTCGTCCCGGCATTCGCGGTGACAGCAAAACGACGCTGATGATTCTGGTCTGCCAAATTATTCAGAAGGAGAATGATTTCTTTCGTCATACCACTGTTGGACACGCCGCAGACAGCCCAATCGCTGAGGTCATATTCACGCGCCTGAATACTTCCGTCGGTCGCCATCGAGATTTTCGACCCCATTTTCATCGCGGTGTAAATCATGTTTTTCGCCGGGAAAATACGGCTTGAGCCTTCACCGGTCATGAAAAAGCGACCAGCTTCCTGAACCGCCTTGGTCATGTTCGTCGTCTGCGACCAGTCGAATTTCCGCAGAATTGCCGGAGTTTCGAGCATTTCTTTTACCAGTGCGTACGATTGATATTTGGGATCTGTCAGATTCACGGTAACGTTCCTCTTCTGTTTTCTGAAAGGTAAGTAATTGCAACCAGACTGAAAATCCGATACATTCCGAATTTCCAGCAACCATACAATAATATACCCGATTTATGCCGATTTAATCAGAAACATGAATCGGGAAGTATACAATTTCGTGTATAATATATATTGTAGTCGAAAACCCGTTTTTTTCAAGAGGGGAAAGGGGAGTTATTCCAAAAATTTTCGTTTTTTCCCTCGTTTTATCCGTTTTGATGTTAAATTTAGAAGAGAATTAAAAAAAGTTAAAAGAAAAATCAATCAATCTCCCACAGATCACACAGATTTTCACAGAAAAGTGAGATTTTCGGAAGAGAAAATGATTTAAAAACGGAAATAATTTAACAGAACGCGCCCCATGTTTTAGAACTCCATGAGAATAAACAGAAAATTGAAAATAATCTGTGAATTCTGTGAAATCTATGGGAGATTTAATGGGTACTTCATGTCGTTTTATTTCGTAATATCATTTTCGTAAAATTCGTGGGAAGTTTAAGGTTATTTAATCCGCATTTCGGAAAGGTTACTATGTCCCTGTTTAGCGAAATAAAAAAACGGTTCCTAATCACTCGTGATTCATCATTGTCCGTCGAAAAACGACTTTTTGCTGCGTTAGAACTTTTTTGTGGTCCATTGAGCCTGCTCACGATTTTTGTTTTCTTGCCGACCGTGATACTGCTAGAACGTTTTCATACTCTGGCGCCTAATACGCTGTTCTGGCTGGAGATGATTCTGCGGATTCTTCTTGCGGCTGCCGTGGGGTATCTGACGAATACGATTGCGCTGGAAATGCTATTTAAGCCGTTTAAGCCGGCTCCGTGGCATCCACTGACAGTTTTAACGTTCGGATATTGGAAACAGGGACTGATTCCGCGGAATAAAAACCAGATTGGTGAAGAAATGGGGCGCGAAGTCGAAGAAAAATTGCTCGATTCACGCCAAATTGCGACAGAACTCTGTGACGCATCGGTCGAATTTCTGAATGACCCGAACATGATTATGCTGATTCGGCAAGAAATGCAGTCGCTCCTGAAGAAACATGAGGATAAAATCATCGACTTTTTCGTCCCGCAGATTGAATCATCGCTTCAGGAAAGTCTGCCAAGTCTGCTGTCGACGGAAAATTTACAGGCATTCTGGAAAGAGTTAATCGCGCCACAGCTGGAATCGACGGAAATGCGTCAGATGATCGCGGAAAAACTCTCCGCCGCACTTCGGGCGCGGTCTCCGCAGTTTATGGAAATGCTTCAGGAAATGGTTCGCGAGTATGTGACGCAATTCTTGAAAAACAAGTTATCTTTCGCCGCTGCGTTCATGTCACCGGATATGTTGGCAGGAGGGTTCATGTCATTCGTCGATTGGGAAGATGTGAAGCGACAATTCGAGAATAAACTCGCAGATCCCGCCACGATTCAGATGATTGGCGACGAAATTGTCTCTCTCGGCTCCGACTTAGGAAAATGGCTGGAAACCCCGGAAGCAACAGCAAAACTGGACGTTTTTCGTGGGAAAATGCAGGAAAAATTCCGTATGTTCCTCGCGGAGTACCTGCGAAAAAGTATGCCTGCATGGGTTGAGGAAGTGCTCAACTCACCATCACTCTGGACATGGATAGAAAATGACTTGTTGTCGTCGGCACAAAACTCTGTCGTTGCGTGGATTCGGACACACGGTGAAGAGATGATTCGCGAAAAACTACACCTTTCTCAACGAGTTCAAAGCGCGGTTGAAAAACAGGATGTCGAGGAATTTTACCAAATGATTACGCACGTAGCGGCTCAGCATCTTGGCGCTATTCAGGTCCTTGGTTTTATCCTCGGTGGAATCGTCGGCCTTTTCCAATTATTATTGTAAAAAAAACGAATCGACAACTAATATTTTCAGTATCATGCAGACGTTTTAGGTGGAAAAACCCAGTCAGACCACCTAAAGCGTTTTTGGGGAATATTTATACAATAAATATGAATTTAATACTTATTCCTTCTTCCTTCTAAATTGATTCCGCCACCTTCCCTTCCTTTCTTCTTCCATCAAGGCAGGAAAAAACTGTGAAGTTTTATTTTAGATCGGTTTCGTGCCGTATTTCATGATACATGCAGAATCTACTACGTATCGAACTCCATCACCCGCGTGTCGTCGCACGGACATTTCTTGACTACGATTTTGTCAATTAACGTGAATACATAAAGCGACACTTTTTCAGCCTCACTTCTATGAAAAATTTTTCTTTTTTTCACAAAATTCTTAAACACGGTATTAACGCTCTTCCCTAAAGACAGTATAATGAAAATGAGAGCATTGTTTTATTTCCGTAGAAGTTTAATTTTTAGACTTACCCATTCTACCCCAATTGATATTTTTCCATATTCATTTTTCCGGTACGCAATTACCGTGACGTCCCCAATCAGAAGGAGATCTTAATGATAAATGTGTTTCGATTAAGTTTCTTCTGGGGAATGTGTTGTCTTTTCTTCGGAAGTTATGAATGTTTCAGCGCGGGATTTCAAGGACACAGTAATTCCGTCGAATGCATCGCCTGCTCACCCGATAGTAAGTATGTCGTGTCGGGAAGCCGAGATGGAACGATTCGAATTTGGGAAATCGAGATAGGAAGCTCAAAAGGTACGTTGGAAGGACATGAGGATATCAACGCGATCGCATGGTCTGCCGATGGAAAAAGACTTCTTTCGTCGGGGATTTACGATAAAGTTATATTGTGGGACTTTGCCGCCCAGAAAGAAATATGGAGATTCTCCGGAAAAATCCTTTCCGTTCAGTGGTCGCCCGATGAAAAGTTCATTTTGCTCACCCAGAAAGAAGAGCGTGGGTGTTCTTTGAAAATTTATCAGACGGAATTTCTTGAGGAAAAGCCGAAAGAAGCGCTGGTTCAGAATATCCTGTTCGAGGATGAGTCGGCAAGCGCTTCCTAGTCATCAGATGGACGCTATATTGCGCTTCTGTTGGGAGAAAAAAGGATTGTATTCTTGGACTCACAGCGTGATTACGAGCGTTTCGGTTCCATCCCGGCGATTTAGTGTGACGAGAAAAATCGATTCTGCCAGATGAAATGGTCGCCGACGGAGCCGTGGTTACTGGTCGGAGATTGTTGTGGAAACGTCTCGATTTGGAACGTGGAAAAGGACGTTTTGAAAACCCGACTGGCGGGACAACTGGCAGAAATGCGGCTTCAGTGGTCGCCTGATGGTTGGACTGTCACCTCGGAGGGGATTCATCCTGACATGGGACTCCGTGTGTGGAACGTCGAGACGGGGAAAAAACTGCACTACGATATGAATCGTGAACGTACAGACATCTTTACGATTGACGGATTTATTCGTGGGAAAAAGTATGGGCGGTTGGGGGAAATTGTCCAGCAAAAACAGGGGCCGTCTTATCATTTATCGGAATTTTCCAACGTTCTTGCGTGGTCTCCAGATGGTAAATACCTCATTTCCGGCGATTCGGACTACGCGATTCGGATTTATCGAGCGACTGACGGAAAACTGCTACACACACTGGAAGATTTATTTCACAAACTGGAATTTAACTGGGGACGTTTTTGGGGAATTGATTGTTGAAAGATAGATTTAACTAAAAATCTCTTGCTTGAGCGAAACCGTACTATTTTTTCCACAACCGGTACGGTTTCCAACCTAATTTCATACAAGTACAATTCTTGCGACCGACTCGCGGAAAAATACGAAAATCCTACAGGTCCCACTTTTTCCGATTCCTAATCGCTATCCTATATTTACGATCCGACCAACGGTCATAGATATCCCCCCAAAAAACGCAATCCTCTCTCATTGGTATCTCCAGATAGAAAACCGTTATCAGATGAACCGTAATTTGACAATTCGTAGCATTTTCAGACGTACCTGTAACGGTTATTGACTCTGAATTTCGGACTAAAAACTCGGCTTCCACTCAGCATTACCCCATTGCGTTTCCTTGTGCCTCACTTCTTACGTCTCCTTGTGCCTCACTTCTCGTACCTGAATGATCGAGATTCCCACCCCTTTTTCCAGCATCCCTTAATCTTAAAGAATAAAAAGAAAAAAGATTTGAATAACAGGCGAATACATGAATTGAAAGCAACAAGCTCCAAAAAATATTTTCACAGCATTCTTTCCGTGTTGTGTGTCGCGAAATTAAACTACTATTGACTGAAGGTGATAGGTTCGTGTTTTTTTGTGAGCTTCACACTGAAGTGCTCTGACTCACAAACATTATAGTATCAGCTGGAAATGATCACTACCGTCGTCAGGCTCTGTTCCGTCCTGAAGACGTATATATTCCGCGATAACTTCATCAGTAACAATGCCGCTGGACGTTACCCAAAATCTTCACGCCCACAGATTGGTAACCCCAATAATTTTTAATATTTTTTACGTAAGTGTGGAAACTCCTGAAGCAACTTGCGCGCCGTCTTACCTTTAATCGCCTACATTACTTTACTCGGCAACAAGGACGGTGGACAAGACAACAGAACATGTACGTGATCTGTTGAAACCGAACCTTCGATTATCG
>JAUNAI010000194.1 GCA_030527705.1 Planctomycetia bacterium
ATCGGAAATAAAATCGGAAGTAAAACCGGAAAGTACGCTGAAACCGGAAGTCACAGCGGTGGTGAAATCGGAAAGTACGACGGAAAACATATCAGGAATGACTTCTGAGTCGGATGGATTTTCGTTACAGACAGAAGAGGCGATCCGACCGGTAGAGCGTCCGAAACGGTTAGACGCACAGTGTCGGTATTTCATTCTGGATGCTGAGCGGCTGGTCGGTTACTGGCAGATGACGATGGGATGGCAGGTGAATGATGGTGTGAAACTCGTTTCTGCACGTCGCAATTCACAGGCGATACCGAAACAGGGCGATTTTCGGTTCATCGAGCTTCAGTTGGGCGAGCAGGATGGTGAATTCCGTGTGTTGCGCATCCGTATTTTCCAGCTTGCGCGCCAGTACTCCGTTACGAAAATTGCGTTGGAAGAGAATGACGTTCTCACAACGATTACCTCACAGTCGGGTCTGACACGCAGTCAGAAAAACGTTCTCCTTCAGAGTCTGAAAGCTCATTTCATGCGTGGAATGTGGGCAGATTCACCGGCAATTTATGAGTATCTCCTGAATGACGATTATCATAGTTGTGATATTTCGTGAGAAAATAGAAAGTAAGTAAAACATGCCAACAGTATCAGTTTCCCTTGCGGCGAATCCGTATGAAATCGTGATAGAAAGCGGTATTTTTCCGCGTTTTGGGGAGTTTTTCAGAAAATGGGCGCCGTCCGCGAAACAGGCGGTGATTATTACCGACACGAATGTCGAACCACTTTACGGGCTGAAAATTGCCGAAATTCTTGCCGACGCGGGTATCTCGAATGACATCTGCGTCGTTGAGGCGGGTGAAGAATCGAAATGTGTCGAAATCGCGCAATTACTCTGGGAACGGTTAATCGAGTGTGGTGTTGATCGGAAAACCGTCGTCGTGGCAGTCGGCGGTGGCGTGGTCGGTGACCTGGCGGGTTTCGTGGCGGCGACGCTAAACCGTGGGTTACCGTTTATTCAGGTTCCAACAACGCTTCTGGCTCAGGTGGATAGCTCCGTCGGCGGCAAGACGGGAATCAACATTCCGCAAGGAAAGAACCTCGTCGGCGCGTTTTGGCAGCCAAAAGGCGTGTTGATGGATATGGAATCGTTACGGACGCTCGATGAACGGCAGTATCGCGCGGGACTAGCGGAAGTGGTAAAGTACGGTATAATTCTCGATGCAGACTTTTTCACGTTTCTAGAAGAAAACGTCTCGGCAATTCTGGCACGTGATGAAACTGTTCTGGCGCGGATTATTGCACGTAGTTGCGAGTTGAAAGCTCAGATTGTGCTGGAAGATGAGCGCGAGACAAGTGGACGGCGTGCGATTCTTAATTATGGTCACACTTTTGGGCACGTTGTCGAGAAACTCTGTGGTTACGGAACCTACCTACACGGTGAAGCGGTCGGAATCGGAATGGTTTTCGCAGCGGCTCTGGCACGGAAATTGGACCCGGAAAATCCGACGTTTATGGAACTGGAAATGCGTCAAAATGCGTTACTTACAGCACTCGGAATCCCCACACAGGCACCAGAATTTACTCGAGATGAGATTATTCAGACGATGCTCCACGACAAGAAAACCGAAAATGGCGTCATTCATTTCGTTCTACCTAATCGTCTCGGCGAGTGCGTCATGAAAACGATTTCAGGCGTAGAACAGTATATTTAATTGAATAAAACAGTATAAAACAAGCGACGCAGTTACGATGAATCCGTTTTAATAATGATTTTCCGTAGCTACGTCGCTTCATTCTTAATATTTTACTATTTTAACTATTCACTCAAATATTTTTTCAGCGACTCACGCCAATCGAGCATCGCGGGCCCTCCGAGCGCGTGGTATTTTGATGTATCGAGCACACTGTACAGCGGACGTGGAGCTGGAGCGTTCCATTCGGCCGTCGAAATGGGAGCCATCTCGATTTCCAGATTGCATAACCGAAAGATTTCCTGCGCGAATTCATACCACGTCGTTGCACCCTGATCTACGGTATGAAAGAGTCCCCACTGTTCATTTTCGAGTAACCACACTGCCGCCTGCGCGAGATTCGGAACCCACGTCGGTGTACAATGCTGGTCGTTCACCACACGCAAATTCCGACGCGACGCACCCAGTTTCCGCATCGTTTCCACGAAATTGCCGAGTGTGTTAGATCCTAATTTTCCGTAAAGTCCACACGTTCTGAGAATGATATGTTTCTCATGCGTTTTCTGGATATTTCGTTCCCCTTCCAGTTTCGTTTCCGCATAAACCCCCAGTGGTGCTGGCTCATCCATTTCTGTAAGTGGCGTCCTCTTCTGCGTCCCGCAAAAAACGTAATCCGAGCTAATATGGACCAGTGGAATATCGTATTTCTCACACTCCTGTGCGAGATAAAGTGGTCCGGTAGCGTTCACCTTCCGACATACCGCCGGCTGCTGTTCCGCCGCGTCCACAGCCGTAAACGCTGCCGCATTCAGAACCGCATCCGGCTTCAGCGCCGCGAATAAATCCTCGACCGCATACCGACTTGTGATGTCTCCGTCCGGTAAGTCCACCGCGACCGCCCGATTTCCCAGAATCCGACAAAATTCCGTTCCGAGTTGACCTTTCGCGCCGAAAATGAGGTATTTTTTATCCATTTTAGCCTCTTATATTCTCTTTCACGTCAATTTCATCCCGGTTCCCGGCGGGGGTTCTACAGGGACGAGTGTGCGTATTATCCGGTTCAGAAGTGTGTCGAGACCCGTTTCATGAAGCGCGGAGACTGCGAGCGCATTTTCATCGGAAGTCACCGCCGTCCGCGTTTCTTCCGTGAGTAAATCCGCCTTGTTCCAGACCGTCAGCACCTTCTTTTCTGCTGGAAATGGAGACGTTTCCGAAATCCCGACAGTTACCGAAATACCGACCATTTCTGAAACGTCAATCATTTTACTTTCCGTCTTGCACTCGGTTTTCTCGGAAACTCCGTACTCCGCCGGCTCGCGAATCCAGAGAATCAGGTCTGCCTGCGCGATTTCTGCCTGTGCACGACGGATTCCCTCCCGCTCAATTTTATCTTCTGCGAGATGTAGACCAGCTGTGTCCACAAGTTCCACCATCCACCCATCCAGAACCGTTTTTTCCCTTAAAATGTCGCGCGTAGTCCCAGCTTTTTCATAGATAATCGCCCGCGGAAAACCCAGAATCCGATTAAAAAGCGAGCTTTTTCCCACATTCGGACGCCCTGCCATAACGACTTTCCACGGTCGCGTTAAATGCAGTGCGAGCGTGTCCCAAATTTCCGTATTTTGTCCCGTTTCTAGAGCGCGTTCATACGCACCTTCCGCCTGTTCCCAGAGAATCGACGCAATTTTTGCCGTCGGCGCCTCCGACAACGCAAGAAACGCACGTCGTTGATTTTCCGTCTGAAAACGCTCCCCCACAGAGCGCGTAAGCCATTCTTCCTGCGTAATTTCCGACGTTCCGCGAGCACGTAGGAACTCTTTCAGACGTTCCACCGCCGCCAATGAGCCATGACAGTGAATTTCCATCTCCGACTGCCGAATCGGACAGACCAGAACGTCCTCCTCGGCAATCGTCCCATACACGATACTCCCCGGCGGATACACATCGAGTGCCTTCCCGGAACGCGGAGTGAAAAACTCCCCAATAATCCGCGCGGGATTCTCCGAAAACAGCGTCACGACCGCGATCGCGCCCTTACCGGGCGGTGTAGTTAAGAGGAATTCAGACATAAATGCTCACGAATTTCTACGATTAACCGTAAATTCTCATGCGGACCGTCTCGCTCTTGACACATTCCAGGCCGTTCATCGCCTGAATCGCATTCAGAACCGCACCTTCTGTCGTTTCGTGTGTCATAATGATGAGCGGAACCATGTTATCTTCCGCCGCAACCTGAACGCAAGAGCTAATCGAAATCCCTGCCGATGCGAGAATCTGTGTCAATTCCGCGACTACACCCACACGGTCCTCGACCATCACGCGGAGATAATAATGTCCCGTCACGTCCGCCGCCTGCGCGATTTCGATATTTTCGCCCGTCTTCCGTTCCGGATTCCAGAGATTCAGCGTGTCGAACGTAATTTTCGTCCGTCCGACGACCGTATCCATCACGTCCGCGACCACGGCGCTAGCAGTTGGTAATTCACCCGCACCTTTTCCGTAATAGAATGAGTGTTCCACCGCGTCGCCTACAACACTTACCGCATTATACGCGCCACTGACCGCCGCAATCGGTAATCCTTTTTTCACCAGCGTCGGGCAGACACTCAATTCCAATTTATCTGCCACACCGTTCGCCCCTTTCGTCCGATTCGCGATGGCAAGTAATTTAATACTGTAACCCAACATACTGGCGAAACGGAAATCAATCCCCGAAACCGTCTCGATGCCGTCTTTCGGAATGTCTTTCCAGTCGAGACGCGTACCAAACGCGATGTGCGAAAGAATCGCTAATTTCTGTGCCGTATCGGAACCTTCCACGTCCATGGCGGGATTCGCTTCCGCAAAACCGAGACGCTGGGCTTCTTTCAGCGTTTCAGCGTAGTCGCTTCCGTTTTCTTCCATGTTGGAAAGGATAAAGTTACATGTTCCATTCAGAATCGCGTGAATTGATTCAATTTCGTTGGCCGCCAGCGACTCGCTAATCGCTGCGATAATCGGAATTCCGCCACCGACTGCCGCCTCGAACGCCACGGAGACACCGTTTTTCCGTGCTGCTTCAAAAATTTCCTCACCGAATGTCGCTAGAAGTGCTTTATTCGCGGTCACAATATTTTTACCTGCGTTAATCATTTCCAGCATAATCGTCCGTTCAATTCCCGTTCCACCAACGAGCTGAACCACGAGAGAAATTTCCGGGTCATTCAGAATTTCATGATAATCTGCCGTCAGCATCCCTTCAGGCAACTGAATTCCACGGTCACGCGTCGTATCCAGGTCGGCAATTTTCACGAGCTGGACATCACAGCCCGTCCGCAGAGCGATACGCTCTTTTTCCAGAAGCAACAGTTTCGCAACACCGGTACCAATCGTACCGAAACCGACCAGACCAACTTTAATTGTTTTCATAGTTCTTTTTCTAAATGAAATTAAGGCTCAATTATACCGATCCCACGTGAAAATTCAGGGAAGGGCGCTCCTTCCAGGAGTCATCTCAGTAACATGAAATGACGAAGAGACAGAATTTTATAATGTATCGGGCATATATATATTCTCGGTTTCTTTTAAGCCCTCAAGAGCTCAGCGATTCAGCAAAAAAAGTTATCTGAAAATACAGACAAAATTGCGTCCTTTTAATAAAACCGGATATGTTTTTCTTTATTTTACAGGATTTTAATGAAATTGCAAGTAGGCACACACGGAATCTGCGACATTTTTGATGGAAATTTCACTTTCAGAATAAAATAAATTAATTCCTTAAATTTCCTATTCTCCCTAACATTTCTCCCTTTCCAGGAGTGAGCCATGAAAATTTATCGGACTGTGTTTCTTTTCCCAACTATTCTCATCTTCCTGACGGTTTATACTTTATATTATAGCTACTATTCAACTTATCCAGTTTATTCAGCTCACTCAACTCATCCAGTTCATTCAGTTTACACAGCGACAGATTCTACTTCCAGCTCAGCTTCAGAAACCGAAAAATCTGTTGGTTCCGCGGTCGTAGAAATCGGAAATGCGTACCACTCACGACGTTTTCCCGCAGTTCTGTCGGCAGTGAAGACTGCGACGCTTTCTTTTACTGTTGGTGGACCGCTTATTGAAGTGAGCCTCAACGCTGGCGACTCCGTGAAGAAAGGAGACGTTCTTATGCGTATTGACCCACGCGATTTCCAGCATGAAGTTGATTCCGCTCAAGCTCGACTCGACGCAGCGAAAGCGCAACTTCTCCTGATGAAAGCGGGTGCCCGAAGTGAGGATATAGCGATTCTGAAAGCGAAACTCGATTCAGCTCAAGCCCAACAGGCACACGCTCTAAAAGAGTATAAAAGGGCACTTCCACTTCTGAATAAGAAAGCGATCACGCCGAGCGAGCTGGATCTTATGCACTGTAACCTCCAGACCGCCAATGCACAGATTATGTCGCTGGACCAAGAGCTTCAGAAAGCGAAAACCGGAGAACGTCAGGAAGAAATCGCAGTGAAAGAAGCTGAAATTTCCGCGTTAACGGTAAATCTTGAAATTGCGCGCGCTGCACTTGATGACACGAATCTTCGTGCACCTTTCGACGGAATCGTGGCGGTTCAAAACGTGAATAATTTCGAAATCGTCCATCCCGGCACGCCTGTCATTACGATTATTGACATCTCGAAACTGAACGTGACGATCTGGCTTCCAGAACGTGAAATTCTTCTGAGTCACAACACAAAAATCGAGGGAGTCGTCACTTTTCCGAATCTTCCACGGAAGGAATTCATCGCCCGCCTAAAAGAAGGTGAAGCGGTTGCCAACACACAGACACGCGCGTGGAAAGTCGTTTTCGAGATGGAAAATCCTCCGGAAACCGTCCTCCTTCCCGGCATGAGCGCCCTTCTCTCTATCCGTCCCCAAAATCCTAACGAAAATCCGCAGAAAATTATTTTTATCCCCGTTTCTGCACTCTGTGCCGACTCACAGGGGCAATATGTCTGGGTCTTCCGCTCTGCCACCCAAGCAGAGAAGCGTTATATTAAAACTGGCCGTCTACGTAATTCAGAAAAAATAGAGGTTCTCGATGGTCTTACTCCCGGTGAAAAAATCGTTACGTCGGGATCGCATTTCGTGAAACCTGATGATGTTTTACGGGAGATGTAAAAGATTTTATCGTTATTACATTATAAAATTTCGTTTTACCGTTGTTTTGTGTTACTGAAACGATTACCGGAAGGTCCATCCTTCACTGGAATTTAAGCGGAATCTGCATAATAGTCGCTCATGCAGTCTGTCCGTCTGGACTTCTTTAGGCTGAATTTTAACGAATTCAACGAAAATACCTATTGTTTCGGCATGTGACAACCGATAATAAAAAAAGTTATTTTATGCCGAACTGGTTTTACTGCGCGAAACCCATGAATAGGATGACAGGATTTCGAACAAGGACGTTTATAGGATGGACCATCTGCGTGATTACGCTGTTATGGACATATCCAACGTGTGCGCAGTTCCCGAAAGGTCTCCCGCTGAAGTCACCATTCCGTAATAATGAGGCTGAAAATAACACCTTAGTCGATCATATTTCAGAAAATTATTCTGAACGAGAAAACACAGAGAATAGAACTAGCGTCGGAACCTC
>JAUNAI010000195.1 GCA_030527705.1 Planctomycetia bacterium
ACTTACGGAATCCTCACGGAACCACCCGAAAACATGTTCCAGACATTTATTTCATGGGACAGCCGACATTATCTTTCATAATAAAATCTTTTCCATGTTCCCCTTTATCAACGGTCATTTCCTGCATGTAGCCGTTAAATAGTGCGTTATCTTTAATAACACTATAGGAGAGTTTTCTAATAATAAAACCGACCTGGGGCGTATAGAGACCTTTTCCACCATCATCACGCCCTGCTCGGAAAACGTTTCCAGTCACGGTAATTCCAGCACAGTTTTCGAGCGTCATCTGGCACGACTGTTCCCCCTCGACCAGCTGATTCGAGTCCTTCCCACACCGGCGGAAAAGATTTCCAGTAATCGTTGTCGCCTGCATATTCGTAGCAGAAATACCAGCTCCCCAGTTTCTGTCGAATGAGTTTCCAGTCACGTTCCATGCATCACCGTTCAGAAGGTGGAGTCCATACCCTTTATTCCATTCTACACGATTAGCAGTAAACATGACCGTCGCGCCGACTTCATCACAGCCGAAACCATGAGAGCCGTTAGCGGAGAACTGATTATCGGTAACGAAACCGTCCCAACCGCGGATGAACATTCCACACCCACCGTTATAACAACACTGACTGTGGCGGATAATGAAGAGCCAGATTCGGTTCAGATACACACCATGACCTGAAAAACCACTGATTTTTGCGTCGTCGATAACTACAGTATCTTCTTTCTGGCTCCATTTTTCAGGGTTATTCAGAAAAATACCATGAACAGGTTTCGGCGTTTCACGGATTCCAGAGAGCATCAGACCATGAATATGGACACCGTACGCTCCCGTAATATTCAGGAGACATTCAGCATCTGGAGAGTCAAGCTGAAGGACGGCACCGACACGTTCATTCCTGAAAATCCATGCGGGGTCAGCATGAAGAGTAACATGCGCCGGAACTTTCAGATCATGACAGCGATAAATTCCTGCCGGAAAACAGACGGTTCCCTGAACTTTCCCCGCCTCATCTAGCGCACGCTGAATAGCCTCAGTATCCGAGTCCTTATCATTTCCCAGAGCACCGAAATCACGTACATTAAAGCAGGTATCATTCTTCATGGAAATCTTTTCCTTTACCGCCTCCTTCATCATATCCGCTTGCGCAACTGCCGCAGAAACTCCAGCCGGGAACCCTGCCGAGAGAAGTCCCACCCCCGTTCCGAACATGAACCCACGCCGATTAAACCCGTCCATTCCAATTCTCCTTATTCCGAGCTTTCACTCTTTAACCTGTTTCCTCTTAATTTCTTAATTTCTTTATATTTTTATCATTATTATCTTTTTTATCTCAATTATTCCATCTTTTTCGGGGAATAAGAAACACTTTATACCGAGCCAGATGACGTATATTATAAACGGATTATAACATGTTCTGTCCCTTTCGTCAAGACGCACCATCTTATCATTTCCCTGAAACTCTCCGATTTTCTTGAAAAATTATCCTAAAAATCCTCATTTTCTTCCGTCCTCCCCTCGTAATTTTCTAAAAATTTGGTATAATGCCAACATGGGATTTAATCAATTCACCTTTTAAAACAACGAGGGTACAATGATTGCGAAAAACGTGAAACGCGGAATGATTATGGTTTACGAGGGAAATCCAGTTATCATCGAAGGACTTTTCGTCCAAACACCGTCGGCTCGTGGAGCCTCAACGCTCTATAAATTCCGTGCGCGTAACCTACTGACGAAACAGAAGGTCGATTTCACGCTGAAGGGCGACGATAACATGAATGAAGCCGATTTCAGCAAGCGTAACGTAAAATTCTCGTACGCGGACGCAGAAAAAATGTATTTCATGGACGAAGAAAATTTCGAGATGTACGAGCTGACTTTCGAGGAAGTGGCAGATGAAAAACCGTACATTACGGAAGAACTAGAAGGGATTCAGGTCATGATTTACAACGATTTACCGGTCGGAGTAGCCGTTCCGGTCTCGATCGCGCTTAAAATCACCCAGTGTGACCCGGGTGTAAAAGGGAACTCTGCCACGTCTCGAAATAAGCCAGCCACGCTTGAAACCGGATTAACTGTCATGGTCCCGGAATATATCGAGGAAGGTACCGTCATTCGTGTTGATTCCAGAACGGGTGAGTATTTAGGTCGAGCGTAAAAAGAAAAGCACATAAATAACTTAAGAGTTTTTTGATGGGGGCGTCTAACGGGGAAACCATTTTTTAAAATTGCTTCCATATTCATAGACGACACCCGTGACGGGCAACTAAACTTTTCCAAGTTTACATGGTATTATCAGGCATGGCATTCAACATAAAATCGCGCCTAAATCCCATATTTTAACCCGTCAGACGCTGAAAACGCAAAAACCGTCTGGTACAGAAAAAGGTTATATACCTAAACCCACTACGTACAGTTCTCCCATGTCAGGAGGAACTTGTTACCCGTAGAAAATTACTGGCAGGGGATAGGGGGCTAAAAATAAAAAGGGATACCATTTTTTATTTTTAGCCCCCACACCCCTTTAAAAACTCTTAACAGTGAGGGGATTTTATGAAATTCACAAAAATGCACGGTTGTGGAAACGATTACGTCTATGTTAATTGTTTCGATGAGAAATTCCCGGAGTGTCCTGAAAAGCGGGCGAAATGGGTACGAAAACTGTCGGACAGGCATTTCGGTATCGGCGGAGACGGCGTGATTTTTATCTGTCCCTCGGACGTGGCGGACGCGCAGATGCGCATGTTTAACGCAGATGGAAGCGAGTCAGAAATGTGCGGAAACGGTGTTCGGTGCGTCGCGAAGTACGTTTATGATCATGGAATTGTGCAGAATAAGGATGAAATCGCGGTCGACACGCTAGCTGGTGTAAAATTTATCCAGGTCGTAGAGAAGAATCTGGATGGGACGGCTGCGAAACTCCGTGTAGACATGGGGGAACCAATTCTGGAATTGGAGAAAATCCCAACTACGCTCAAAAATGGCATAAATGAACCGTTACAGGTAGTGAATTCAGGGGAGAAGATATTCCCCCATGAAGAAGAAAAGAATGTAGAGGAGAAAAATGTCTCCTCTCATAAAAATGTGCGTGAATTCCATGTTACAACTGTCTCAATGGGAAATCCACACTGCGTGACTTTCGTGGATGAAATTACGGACAGAATGGTTTTCGGTTTCGGTCCACTGATGGAAAATCACGAGGTGTTCCCTGCACGCGCGAATATCGAGTTTATTCAGGTCATTTCTCGGACAGAGCTTAAAATGCGTGTCTGGGAACGTGGGACAGGTGAGACTTATGCCTGTGGGACGGGTGCCTCGGCGGTCTGCGTTGCGGGCGTTCTAACAGGAAATACAGAGCGTAAAGTTCTCATTCACCTTCTCGGCGGTGACTTAGAGCTGGAGTGGGACGAGAATAATAATCACGTTTACATGACAGGACCAGCTGTGGAGGTGTTTCGCGGCGAGATTTAAACATACTTTCTAGGATAGAGAAGTTCAGATTCAGGTTCAGTGTTCTCTTACGACAGAAACCGTTTTCTCCTCTCTATTATGACTCCCTAATAGGGGAAAGTTCCCTACATAGGCTATTCCTACAGAGCGGAATAACGGTGAAATACCGTCCATTATCCAGAATCCACTAATTGTTTCCGAATAATGAGGGTGGTGAGAAAGTCATTTACTAAACGTAGCCACTGAAACAGCAAAAAATATAAATTTTAGCCTAAACAGGACCCCCCAATTACCGATTTCAGCTTAAAATTGACATTTTAAGGTGCCTCCCAAAAATGTTAATTATTCAGCGGCTATTAAAGAAACATATTCCCATCACCACCCCCACTTGTGATTTTCGGCAAGTCGGGTATAATAACATAAATGGATATTATAAATGAATATTAAGAGTTTTTTTGCGTGTTTTTTGCCTTATGTTTTTAGGTCCAGTCTTTCAGCGTGAAATTGTTATCGCTCCGCGTCGTACGAAAATGTACGCCTCTCGGACGGTTTATACTATCGCACTGCTCGTCCTCTCTGCGACGGCATGGCTGATTGTGTCAGGTTCACAACTCATCTCCGATGTCGGGGATATGGCACGCTTCGGAAACTCTCTTTTCTCACTGATTGCCCCTCTCCAACTCGTTCTCGCCATGTTCTTTTCTGCAATTTTCTCGGCTGGAAATGTCTCTCAGGAGAAAGATAGAAATACACTCGTGTTACTGTTACTCACTCAGATGAATAATCTGGAACTCGTACTCGGAAAACTTTCTGCGTCGCTCTTACACCTTTTCGTAAACCTGTTGGCGGCAGTGCCCGTCTTTTTTATGATCCACTGTTTCGGCGGAGTCAGCACAGAACAGATTCTCCAGTGTCTTGCTATTACCTCCACGACAGTCCTCTTCTGTGGCGTACTTGGTACCATGATCGCATTCTGGCGGGAACAGACGTTTCAGGCAGTCTCTATGACTACGCTCGTTCTCGTCGTATGGCTCGCGTTGGGAGAGTGTCTCGCAGCAGGTGTTTTCGGAGAAACATTCTCCTGTCCAGCATGGATAAACGGAATGCTCGGAAATGGAAATCTTTCTGGAGATATGGGAGTCATTTCAGCACGTGAACTAGCTTCCGCACTCAGTCCGTGGCAGGCGATTCTTGGAATTACGCACTTCTCAGCCGTCACGCTTCCGTTCCCGGTTGTGGCAGTTAGTGCGTCGGGAATTCTGGCACTCTGGACCGTTCTTCGTGTCCGTGCATGGAGCCGTGCAGAACGCAGACAGCGAGATGATGTTCCTACCGTAAAGAAAGAGGATACTCAGAATCGCTCTGAGAATAAGTTGGAGGCTGGATATGAGGTGGAGATTTCTGGATATGAGCCAGTTTCTGGATACAGAACAGAATCAGAAGGTGGAAAAGAATTAGGCAGTGAAGCCGTTTCAGAAAAAAAATTAGAGGAGAATTCCGGTAAGAAGTCGGCCCAGTCGGTTATCCAGGAACGGGAAAAAGCTGGACGGGAAAAGGTAGTCTGGGATAATCCGATTCTGTGGCGAGAAATCTGTACGCACGCATACGGTCGGAGAGCGTTTCTGGTTAGACTGTTTTATGTTGTGATTTTTGCGGTGTCAGCGTGGGCAGTCCATGGACATCTGAACATGCTAGACCTGACGTTTTATGAAGAGAATGCAGGTGTGTTACTCTTCACGATGAAGATTTTTGTTCCACTGGCACTTCTGGCGTTGATTCTGGTAAATGCTCAGGCCGTGACAGCAATTACTGCGGAACGTGACGGAAAGGCGATTGACCTCCTGCTCGTGACGGACCTGTCACCGAAAGAAATCGTTTTCGGGAAACTCGGTGGCGTGTTCTGGAACACCCGAGAAATGGTCGTATTACCCTTGGCATTTCTGGTATATCTGTGGTGCAGGAATGTTGCGGACGGTGAAATTACGCTCTACTTGTGCGCAGGTTTCTCCGTTCTACTACTATTCTCTGCAGTACTAGGAATCCATTCAGGAATGACTTATGCTGGTAGCCGAAGCGCGATTGGTGTGAGTCTAGGAACTCTATTTTTCTTATTCGTCGGTGTAGCTGTCTGCCTGAGAATGATGTTATCCATGGGTGGTTCCTTTCACGCTCAGCTCCAGCCATTTTTAGCATTTATGGCTGGTGGCGGATTGGCCATGTTTCTGGCTCTCGGAGCACGGAATCCTTCCTCGGCCATCGGAATCGCCTCTTTCGGCCTTCCATTCGCGACGTTTTACGCTATGAGTGCACTGATGATGAATTACACGCTTGGAGTTTTTCTCGTCGTCGCCGTCATGTATGGATTTACTACCGCCGCCATGCTGATTCCCGCCATCTCGGAATTCGACATCGTCGTCCATCATGGAAATGACACCTGATAGAACCGGAATGGCACCGGAATGATACGTAAGAACTTTCATGAAACAGAAACTATTAAATATCCGTGTGAGGAAAATCATTCTATAAAAATGCTTTCCTTCCACGAACTAGTCATGTTATAAAGCCCCAATCGGCATAAACGGTAATAGGAGTAATTATGACAGTAGACATGAACTCGATTGATTATTATGATTATACGCTTCCGGAACATCTAATTGCGTCTCGACCGATGCCGAATCGGAATGATGGAAGATTACTGGTAGTAGATCGTGCAACACAGGCAATTTATCATCGTCATGTACGTGACTTGCCAGAATTTCTAACGCCGAAAGACTGTCTAGTGCTGAATAACACGAAAGTAGTCCCTGCCCGACTGAAGGGAATGCGGACTCTGACCGGTGGTGCATGGGAAGGACTGTTTCTGGAGCCTGTTTCTGACGCGGAACTTGACGGAGAAGGCAAGAACACTGGATTTCATTTTGACAAGTATCCCAGAAGGTTTCAGAGATGGCACATTCTCGGAACAACTCGCGGAAAATTACAGCCCGGCGAGCAGGTAACGCTTCTAGACGCGTACGCTCGGCCATATGTACGGTTACTCATGGAGAAGAAGATTTCGGCGGATGGGTCGTGGATATGTCTTCCGCTTCTGGACGGAGAACCAACAGAGGAAATATGTTGGGATATTCTGCAGGAAGTGGGGAGTGTACCGATTCCCCCCTACATCCGAAAGGGAGTTTCTGACGAGACAGACGTGGAGAATTACCAGACGGTTTACGCTTCCGAGCCAGGTGCAGTTGCCGCTCCAACAGCAGGGCTTCACTTTACACAGGAATTACTTAACCGTATTTCCGCCATGGGCGTACGTCGGGAATTCGTGACGTTACATGTCGGATTGGGAACTTTCCGTCCGATTTCGTGTGAGAAGCTGGATGAGCATCATATGCACAGTGAATGGGGATGTCTTACGCCGGAAGTATCAGAGAGATTGCGTGAATGCCGTGCTCAGGGGGGGAGAATCGTCACTGTCGGTACAACTTCCGTCCGTGTTCTGGAAGGGTCACGAAATCTGGAACCGTTCTCGGGAAATATTGACCTTTTCATCCGTCCTCCATATAAATTCCACGCAGTCGACGTACTCATGACGAATTTCCACCTTCCGAAATCGACGTTACTGGTCCTCGTCCGCACCTTCGGCGGTGATGAACTCCTGAAACGCGCGTATCAGGAAGCGATAGAACACGAATATCGGTTTTACAGCTATGGTGACGCCATGCTGATTCTGTAAGGCATAGCCGTCAATATCCCCCGCATATCATGGATGTGCGGGGGTGTTTTTGTGCAGATTCCATGGGAACTGATTGCTTCGTTCGGAGTGGGTTTGACGCTGCTGT
>JAUNAI010000196.1 GCA_030527705.1 Planctomycetia bacterium
ATGTTAATTCATGTTAATTCGTGAAATTTGTAAAAAAACTGGAAGTGACTTAACATCATTTCCAGTTTTCCTATTCATCGGTTAAATCATTAAGTAGTCACCGAATAAGTCGCATTTACTTACACATTTACGGAATCACACGCCGAATCAGGCCGAGCGATTCACCGTGCGCGTTCTTTAAAATCGCGAAAGGGACATCTGACAGGAACATTTTTCCCATCGCGTCGGCGAATTGCGTCGTGTCAGGCAATTCCAGAATTTTACGGCACGGTACCTTCTCATTTTCCGGTGTAAGTAACAGATCACTAAAATAATAAAATCCGTCCGGCTGTAAACGACGTGTATTCCTCGTTGTTTTCCGCGTTAAAACCCAATTCGTGCCCAATCGTCGAGCCGTCTGTAACATATCCTCACGCGACATGTTCTCGTGAACGAACGGGAAATCTTTCAGCGGCTCCGTAAGATTCCGTAAAGAAGTAGACTGCAACTCAAAAATTTTCTCCGCCATGGAATGCTGCGTCGTTTCGATTAACCCTGCATTTTTCCCTTCAACGAGCATGTGCGTCAATTCTGCGTCGGTCATCTGGAGCGCATAATGTCGGGGCGTTTCACCGAGAAGTCGCGCAATAAGCAGACTCAACCCTGTCAAAAAAAGACTGACCGGCAGAAATAACGGAATCAGAATCCAGTAAAGCGGCACACAGTTCATCATTAACCGTGTCGGTCGCTGCAGAAAGATACTTTTCGGGAGTAACTCGCCATACGTAAACACGATCGGCGTCACAACAATCGTAGAAATGAGCGCCGCAGAAACATTGGGGAATAGAATCTGCGTCAACATAACTGAACCGAGAGAGACGAAGTTATTCGCCAAGTTATTTCCAAGTAAAACAGTCGAAATGAAAATTGTTGGATGATTCGTCAACCACAACATCAGTCGTGAACGACGACATCCGAGAAGCGTTTCCAGTACCAATTTAATTCTGGAAACTCGATAAAAACCGATTTCCGTCCCGCTAAAAAAGAAACTGGCCGCTAAACCGCCACCAAAAATTACCAACGCCCACAAAAGTTGGGGATAATCGGTCATTTCAACTCCTTTTATACCCTACGCACTATAAAATTCCGTTTTACCGTCATTTCGCGTTGCTAAAATGACTACAGGAAGAACCGCCCTTCCCTGAAATTTCAAGTGGAATTGGTATAACTCTCCTTCTTGGAAACTTATATTATAATGTCACATTCTATCATGACATTCCATCTATTTCATTGTAGCTGAAAATTCCACACGTGTCAAGGGGGGGAAAAGAAAGCCTCCCCTAAAAAGAGAAGGCTTCCATTAATAACAATTACACATAATTATAATGTGTCGGATTTTAAGTATTATTTACTAATATCCCATCATCGGACGGGGTTTACGCGGAACTGTAATTGGAATCTCCATTTCAGCCGCTACATTTTCCAGAGCGTCACGCATATCTTTCTGCATTCCATACAGAGATAGACGCGTGTCAGTCGTCGCATAGGTCGGCGTTTCAGGAGTAACCACTCCTTCTTCCAAATTTTCATCATTCCGCGACGCACGCTTGCGAGCCGCAAGACCCGCACGGTCATACATTTCAGAAATATCCCGAATCTGACGACCAATTTTATTCGCGTTCGTATCATTCGCGTTCATCTTCTTAATCGAGGAATCTTTATCATTAAAAATCCATGAGAAAGTTCCCGAAATCGCCTTCGTGCGCTGTTTCCAGAGCCGAATTTGATACGCTTCCTCTTCTGGCGAGAGCGTCCGTGCCATCATCCGTTCCCGCGAACTACGCTGCACTTCCCCTTCCACACCGTCCTGAAGAACATAATCGTGATTATACTCATACAACATGCACTGCAAGAAGAGTTTATACAGAATCGTTGTGACCTCCGCCGGTTTCTTTCCCACAGCTTTCAGCACTTCTGTAGAAAGACGGACTTTCGAAAACGCCAACGCAGCGGTAATTCGACGGTCCATATCCCGACGGAAATAGGGATTTTCCAAGTCTTTATTCTGACGCGCAGCTGATTCGAGCAGATTTTTCGCGATTTCGCCATTTTTACCAGGCGTTCCAAGATTTCCGAGTGCCTCGAGTGACACAAGTCGATTCCACTGCGCCTCCGGAGCCTCGTTTCCTTCCCCCTTCGCCAACGGTGCGAACGCGAATGACGAGAAAACTTTCGCCAACTCATTCCGTTCTTCTTCACTCTTCACGCCACATTCTGCATGACGAGCTAAACCTTTCACCGCCGCAATCTGAAGCAACGCCTCTTCACCAGCCGCCATTTCTTTCAGGAACGGACGTGCTTTCGCGTACGGCACAGTTGAACCACCACCACGTTTCTGGTAAGAGTTCAGATCACCAATCATGAGTACCGCGTTATAACGTACCACCCGTTCCGCACGGCCAGTCGCCAACGCCTTCAGACGCTCGAACATCACGTCATTCGCCACGCCCAAACCTTTCGCAGGGGTTTCCTGACCAGAGAATTTTTTGTCAAGCGACGTAAAAAGTCCATCTTTCATTAACGGAATCCGATTCGTTTCGGAAGTCCACCGATCAAGTTGCTCTGCCAGAACTTTATCGAATTCTTTCTTCCCTTTTCCTTCCGGATCCTCGTCCAATAACGTCATCGAACGAGTCCAGATTTTTGTCTCCGCCTCCAGTGCAGCCTGTCCCCAAGCCGAGGCAGAACCGAAGGTAAATAAACCGCCAACGAATAGCGCAACGTAAATTGCAATGTGAAAAACTCTCTTTTTCATAGGTCTCTTCAACTCTTCTGAAAATTATATGCAGGTACGTTAAAATCTCTGTAGACAAAAAAACGTTTACAGAGTATAATAAGGATATTCTATAGAGTACACCGAAATTCTAAAAACGTCAAGCGTTTTTAGCCCATATACGCAAAAAAGTTTTAATTTTTTGATAAATTTCGAGGATTATATGTATAAAACCGAAAAAAACCTTGCTATCGCGCTGATTTTACCATTTTTCCTGTTTCTGATTCTGACGTCCCTCGAATCGCAACTCGGACAGTTCGGCCTCACCTATCCGATGGCGTACAGACTAAAAATCCTAATCACGAGTGTCGCGCTCCTTTTCTGCCTTCCACTTGTGACCGCTTATTTCCCGCTCCGTTTCACACGCTGGACAGCACTTGCGCTCCCTCTTGGAGTGGCTGCGACGGCGTTATGGATCGGACTTTCTTCCCTTCCTCTCCCCATTCCCGGCATAAGTGGCACTCGTGCTGCCTTTAATCCGTGGGAAACAGAGCTTCTCACCACTTCCGCGCAGGCGTGGGGATTCTGGAGCGTCCGAATGCTGGGACTTGCGCTTCTCGTCCCCGTCATGGAAGAACTCTTCCTCCGCGGTTTCCTTCTCCGCTGGATTCAGTCTGAAAACTGGCTCACTCTCACGGTCGGCGATCTGTCCGTGAAAGCGTGGGGCGCAGTCCTCATTTACGCAGTCGCGACACATCCAGAAATCCTTGCCGCTGTAGTCTGGTTCACTCTGGTAACACTTTACGTCCAGAAAACACGAAATATCTGGGATGCCGTCCTTTTCCATATCGGTACAAATGCCACGCTCGGACTCTGGGTCCTTTTTACTGGTCAGTGGCAACTAATGTAACCCCAAAAAGGATAAAAGTATAATTGTAGGAAATGGCTGATAAAACCGTATTTTTCAGAGGCGATGTGAGACACGCCGCTTCCCAACAATTGAGCGTGTTCATGGAACAGGAGTTAAAATGGCTTTTCGATTTCGTTTACAGGCTGTCCAGAAAGTACAGGAGTTCCAGCGCGACGAAGAAAAACGAACTCTTGCGGAGCTTCTCACCCAGCAGGAAGAACTTACGCAGGAAGAAACGGTTCTCCGTCAGAAATTGGAAGAAACGCTCAGAGAACGTGCGGAATGGCTGCAGAATGGAACATTAAACGGTGAAATAAACGTTTCTGAACTTCAACAGTTTCTCCAATTCGAATCGCATTTACGTCAGCAACTTACTACGCTTACCAACACTCAAAAACAGCTTGCAACGCAGGTTGAAAAGCAACGAGACACACTTCTCACGTCAGAACGGGAAGTAAAAAAATTCGAAAAACTGGAGGAAAAACAGCGGGAACAGTACCAGAAAAGTCATCCGGAAACTCACTAAGTACGCGCTAATCAATTAAGAGACGAAATATCACTTTTAGCCTTAAAATATCCAATTATCGCCAATTTAAGCATAAAATCGACATTTCAAGGCACATCATAGCGACACGAGACGTGACGTCTCCCAATAATTCAACATATACATAAAAAATACACACAAGATGCAAGCGACTGTTTCACTCACCTCCTGTGTGTATTTTCTTTTACGTTTTAGAATTCCAGCTGCCACATCCATTCCACAACATGCGCACGTCCCTTATTTCCGCCCGGCATGTCATCACGATAATCTGTTGACCAGTAACTATACTCAACACCCGTCCGCAAGAATTTCGTGAAGTCGTAAACAATATTCGTGTAAATCACGCTATTTTCGCGGATATTCGTAACTTCCATATCGTCATCATTGGGATTATCGATACCGTAACCGACGCAGTAATGAAGCTGATCGGTCCAGTCCCACCAGAATTCCCCCCATCCACCGGTACTATGAATACTGTTTCGGGTACCGAGTCCACCCCGATAATCGATACTCTGGTTTACACCGCCAAAAACGCCCGCGAGCCCCTGACCGTGAAACACTTCTCCACGAATTCCACACCGTTCCGTAAGTGGGACGGAGAGATCCACATTCGCCGACCACGTGGAAATTCGATCCGATTCCGCGCCAAAATCGTATCTCTGTTCGCCGACATGTCCGGAAATACCGAACTGAATGGGATACCGATTACAATCACGCGCAATCGTCCAGCCGACTCGGCCCTGAATCGTCGGATAACTTCCCGGTGAGTCATTCGCGGCAAAATCCGGTCCACACAGCTGCGAAAGCGCCGTAGTTACTTCCATTCTTGTCCGACACGTCAGGTAATAATACCGCGTAAATTGTAACTGTGGACTTCGATATCCGAGGTTTCCCGCACCCCAGACATTATAATAATTCAACATGCCGGTATTCAGTGGAGAAATGACATCTTTCGTCTGCCCGAACAGGATTTTATAGGTATCATTTTCGAGCTGCCAATACACTTCACGAAGAAGAACACTTCCTTTATTTTCTGCGTTACCCGTATTATTTCGGAAGTCGATTTCGACTTTCCCGCTCGATTTCATCTCACCGAAAAACCAGAACGGAAGGTCCGGTCCGTCAAATTTCAGTCCAAGTCGCGAACTGCGAGCCTGAAACGCAGTACTAGTCTGTCCATAAGCATCACTTGGCAACGCGTACATCACAGCATCCTGCGGCATGGTACGGGAACTGGAAACCAGCATCGACGCCCAAATCCGACCGTACGGCGTAATTTTCACCGGTCCCACACGCCATGCGGAATCCGCGATATGTTTCTGAATATACGCGTCCACTTCCTCACGTGTCATGGTTTCCTGTACCGACGGCTGTACCGACTCCTGTCCTGAACTCTGAACCATTTCACTTGCCAACACGGACGCATACGTTCCTACCTGGCCGGACATCGTAGCTGGTGCTGGAATCGGCGCAGTCATTCCAGAATCCATTGTCGGTACCGAAACACTCTGGGGCTTTCCCACCGACTTTTCCGTCCGCAGTCGTGCCACTTCCTGCCGTAATCGCTGTGTTTCCGCTTCAAGACGCTCAAAACGCGCCATCATTTCCGGCGTAACACCTCCCGTAGAAACTGTTTCTGAAGGAACAGCGGCCGATGTAACAGCAACCGATGTAACGGAGGTCGATGGAGCTGATACTGGCGAAACAGAGGCAGCTGGAACCATTTCTGCTCGAACTATATCTGAAACCTGCAACGAGCTCACATGCGTAATATCCGCCTGCGTAATGTTCATCGGTATTGGATTTTCCGCCATTACCGTCCCAGCCAGAAAGCAGACCAGTCCGCCTCCCGCAAGAAAAACCCACAATTTTAAGGAATCCGTGATGTATCTTGTAAACATTTTCATGATACAATTTTTCCAGAAGACAAAATTTACCCATAACACATTCTTTTATCGAACAGCATTACCAGAAAAATAAATATAATTGTTTATATCGATAAAGTTTACCCAGAATATGTTTTTTAACTATCTTATGTATACTAAAAAAAGAAAAAACTCCATTAGATCAAGAAATGGGGACGCCTCCCACACCGCATTTAACCGTGAAAGAGGCGTTTATCGGGTTCCTATATGCAGGAAACTGATTTTCAGGAACATTGATACCCGACGCACTAAAAAAATCCCACTTTTCTGCCATTTCACGTTACTGAAACAACTACCGGAAGAAGAGTCCTTTCCTGAATTCTCAAGTGGAATCCGTGTCCCCCAAGGAGAGTACGTTTCAGGAAACTACACTTGTTTCTTCCGTATTTTTAACGTTTTCCATCATTTCAGTATCTTTATCTTTATCTTCTTTATTTTCATCTTCATTTTCATTTTTATCCGACTTACCACACTGACATTTACACGCACCGGCACCGTCACACGACTGCGACGCGCAAGCAGAACAGTCTTTTCCCGAAGGGCAATCTTTACAAGACGCACACTTTCCATTTTTCAGGCTCTGAACTAACGACCATACCGTCCAGCCACTCGCAATGGCGACAAGTGTGAAGACAATCAGGTTCTCAATCATATTTTTCTCCATTTTGTCTAAAATTTCGTCTTGTATTAAAATCCACACATCGTCCCAATCTGAAAAATCGTCACACACAGCACCCATGCCAACGCCGTCAGTCCGAACCATTGTGCGACTGCCCATTTCCAAGAGCCGGATTCTCGTGCCATCACCGCAAAAGTCGCCATACACGGAGACGCAATCAGCGAGAATATCAGAATACACAGCCCTGTCAGCGGTGAATACGTCCGTGACATGATTTCCCGAAGTGGAGCGTCATCTTCTTCGACGTTTCCAGCACTATAAACGATTCCCATCTGCGCCACGAAAATCTCTTTCGCCGCGAACGCACCAATGAACGCCGTTCCGATTTTCCAGTCCATCCCCATCGGTTCCATAACCGGTTCCAGCAACTTACCCAGACGCCCCGCACAACTGTATTCCAGCGCACGTTCCAGCTTCTGCGATTCCGCCTCTGTT
>JAUNAI010000197.1 GCA_030527705.1 Planctomycetia bacterium
CACCGGAATCTTCTTCGGAATCATCATTGTCGCCGCCGAAAAGTCCACCGTCATCATCACCGTCATCGTCACCGGAATCTTCTTCGGAATCGTCATCGTCGCCATCGAAAAGTCCACCGTCGTCCTCAGCATCTCCTTCTACATCGGTTTCTTCTGGTAATTCGGTTTCTACGAGTTCCGTTTCAGCCTCGCCTGGCTCGCCGAAATAGTCTTCCTCGTCCTCGAAAACGGTGTCGACCGGCTCATTCAGTCCGCCCTCAATCCGCTTTTTGTCGCGATAAACGGTTCCACCGTTCGTGACCCAGGCCGGAGCTGGGTAGGAAATGAGGTCAGAGGCGAAAATTGATGTGAGTGAGGCTTCCTCGGTGACGAGTTGCGCGTACTGATTGTTGCCCAGTACACACCCTTTTAGCCAGATGGAACTTCCTGTTCCGACGGAGAGGCCAGCCCGTGCGTTTCCGCGGCAGGTTACATTTTTTAGTGAAATGTAGGTAGCGGAGTCGCTCGCGATAATGCCATCATTCTGGAATCCCTGAATAATAACATCTTCAATTGTCACGTACTCGACATGTTCCAGCGCGATTCCATACTGTTTTTCGGGCGCCGTCAGGGAGTAGGCACGTTTCTGAGCTGCCACGGAGTCGTCGTAAGGCAGGAAACGGCCATCCGCATGAATCATATACGCCTCACGCGGTTTAAAGTAAACATGTCCATTAAACATGCACCACCGCATCGGTTGCCAATCAAGTTTCACGAGTTCTTCCAGTGTTTTTACTCCGTCCGTTTTCAGACGACGGACTGGTTTTCCACGATAAAACAGATTCTGATACGCCAAGTACTGCGGTCTGTAAACGAAAATACCATTCTGACCGATTGCGTGCCAGTAACTCGGTGGAATTTCGGTGGTTCCGTCAATCGTCGCACCGTTTCCGATAATCCGGAAGGGATAATCAGGCACTCCGCTGTTTTTATTACCGTAAAGAGAGACGCTTTCACGGTAGGGATGATCCGGATTGTTCGCTAAAATAATACAGTCGCTCGCCTCCGCGAGTTGCAGAGCACGACGGATTGTGCGGACCGGCCCGTTTTCATTGGTGGCAGCAGTTTCATAACCGAGAAAATTGTCATTTCCACGTAAATTATCGACGTAAATGTCACGTCCCGACACGTGTGCAGAAATCGAAAGAAAAAGGAGGAAAAGAAAGCATAAAGGCGCTTTGGAATACCAATTAGTCATATCGAAACTCACTCACTTAAAATTTCAGCACACTAGGAAAAAACATGGAATTAGGTAAAAAAGGCCACAAGAATGGACTTTCCCCTTTCTACAGTTTCGGAATTCAACTAAAATTTATTCAGTTGCTGATTGAGACTTGTTAAAATCGGCACAACCGGCAATTCATGATGTATAGTAGAGTAATTGTGCGAAAATTTTGTGAAATTGAAAAAATAGGCTTTTAAGCCCCTTGACATTTTATTGATATGTATTAATATATAAAATAGGGAGAACTATGCCCTAAAATAGAGAAAATAACGTTTAGATACAGCGTTGAGTTTTAAAACGGTGATCGTTTAATTCAGAAAGACTGAAATTTAAGAACGGACTGAATTTCCATGAAACAGAATAGAAATCGAAAAAGTTATGTGATGTTGAAGCATTTCGCTACTCTTGGACTGTCGGGATTATTTGGTATTTCGGGTGTTTTGGGGCTGTGGGAGATGCCGGTACTCGGAGCTGTATATAATACGGATGAAGGTGACGTGACGATTACGGCGATTACTGAAAAAGATACTATCTCAGGGGCTGGGAATCTTTATTATTCGGCACCTGCGGCAGGAACGGATTTTATGATTCATGATAAAGCCTCGGATTTAACGGGCTTTACTGGGACGGCGACACTGACGAATGTTCGGCTGAAAATTCGGAATCAGGCACAGTTTGGGAGCGCGAACAGTGTTCCAACTTATGTGGTGAATAGTGGTTCTCAGCTCTGGCTTTACGGTGGTGGAGCGCATCTGACTGGAAATGTGACGCTTTCAGGACATGGTACCAACTCGAAAGATGCGAGTAGAATGGGTGCGTTGCGGTTCGAGTCGGACAGCTCATTTAGCGGGTCGGTGACGCTGGCGGATGACGCGACGATTTCGTCGTTTTATTATAATCAGGGAGGGGCGGCGAAAAACCTGAAAGCGACGGTTGACCTGGCGGGTCACACGCTTTATCTGGGGTGCAGTCCTGATTATGACCCATCTTCTTTTGCGTGGGAGGCGAATTCGAGTTACTGGTTCACGGACTTGACTGTTTCGGGAAAAATCAGCGGTGACGGAACGTTGGTGATTCGGAATACGAAAAAGATTTATCTGACGAATACCGAGAATGATTTTACCGGAGATATTGACGTTCAGGTCGGCACGTTAGCGATTACGAATAACGCGGCGCTTGGTGCAGGGAATCTGACGGTGATGAATATCGGTGAGAATGGCGTTTTCGATTATAGTGGCGGAGACATTAGTAATCTGAAAGTAACCGGGAATGGGAAGATTTATTATCACGGAACTGGGTCGGGGGCATCGACGATTAATTTACATAATACGAATAAAACGTATAATGCGTCGGAATTCACGGGTACGATTGATGTAGAAAATACGCGCTTGCAGGTAAGAGAGCAGTCGCAACTTGGTGCTGGTGCGGACGCGGACGGAAATCCACAAGTGACGGTAAATGTGAAAAATGGTGCTCAGCTCTGGGTGTTGGGAAATGGCACGACGAATCCGATAACGGCGACGTTTAATATAGCCGGGATGGGGTATAACTCCGGTAATGACGGACAGGGCGCGATTCGATTGGAGGTAAGTAGCTCGATTGCCGGCGTGGTAAACCTTATGGATGATGCGCGATTTCAACGTATTATAATCAGGAAACTGGCGCGAGTAAGAACCTGATGGCGATGGTGAACCTGAACGGTCACTCGCTGTATGTCGGCGCGGGACGTGATTTTAATATGAAAAATTGGGCGACCAATAAAACATCTACCAATCAGTTTACTGACTTAACTATTTCCGGGAAGGTGACTGGTGAAGGGCAGCTCGTTATTAATAATGAAAAGACGGTTTTCCTACAAAATACCGCCAATGATTATAAAGGCGGAACCGTGATTGAATATGGAACGCTCTCGGCTCTAAATACGCGCGTGTTGGGGACGGGGAATGTGACTGTGACTGACGGTGGCGTGTTAATTCTGAATAATCCGTCAGAAAATGGTGGGACGAATAATCTGACCGTGACCGTGGAAAACGGCGGAGCGATTAAACCGTCGGGAGCGTTGGGCACGGTTACGATTGATCTGAAAACAGGGAGTGTAATGACGGCGAGTAGTGGTATTTCCGCTGTGAATATTAAAGGAACGGGAACGATTAACGTTCCGGGATATTTTGACGCAGGTGGATTTAATGCGTCGGAATTCGCAGGGACAATTAATCTTGAAAAAGACCGGTATCGAGTCGGAGGTGCGAACAAGTTAGGTTCCAGTGAGGTGACTGTAAACGTGAAGAACGGTGCGCAACTCTGGCTGATTAATTCCGGGTTGGTGACGGGGACGTTTAATCTTGCGGGGATGGGCACGGCGAATAACCCGGACGGTATGGGAGCGATTCGGCTTGAAACGACCAGTAAAATTGGCGGACAGGTGAATCTGCTTGCGGACGCGTGTATTAGTACGTTTTATAATCAGGAAGAGGGAAACGCGAAAGACATTCAGGCAAGTGTGAATCTGAATGATTATACGCTTTATCTTGGTGCAGGTCCAGCTTATGACCCGACGACTTATGTGTGGGGGACGGGGTATTGGTTCACGGATGTGACGGTTTCCGGAAAAGTTTCCGGGAATGGTAGGCTGGCGATTAATAATACGAAAACAGTTTATCTGACGAACACGAATGATTATACCGGCAAGACGCAGGTTCTGGCGGGAACGCTGGCGCTGAACGCGGAAAATGCGGTGGCGAAATCCGGGGAAGTTGTGAATAATACAGCGATTACGTTCTCGAAAAATCAGACGCTTCAGAATCTCTCCGGCGAAAAAGAGACGGCGACGATTACCGGTGCGAACGGAACGACGCTGACGCTGTTTAACTCGAAAAATACGAGTTATGCGGGTGATTTAGCGGTGAAAAATCTCGTTTTCGGAAATGGCGCGGCGGACGCTGGCGTGGGAACGTTGGAGATTCTCGGTGATGTGAGTACGTTGGAAAATCTGACGTTGGACATCGGCGTGACGGAAAGTGGTGCGGATAAGCTGGTTCTCTCGGCTTTTGACCCGACGAAAACTGAGCTGAATGTGTCGATGACGTTGGCGGACGGAATGGAATTTGCGTCCGGGATGGAGTATGAAATTCTGTCGGTGAAAGATGGAGCGTTGAGTTCCGCATTTAATTGGCAGTCGGTATCCGATGCACTGAGTAATCTGGATAACTGGAATTTCTATCTGAATGAAAACGGTATTTTGATGGCAGGAGTGAATGCGGCGAAATATCCGGAACCATCCACGTTCGTGTTACTTGTATTGGGCGTTGGTTTTATGTTCTGGCGGAAACGAAAGACGAAACAGGTCGCGTAAATAAATTTTCCGTGAACGATTTTCGATAAAAAGCTCCAGGACAACTGGAGTTTTTTATGTAAACTCTTGACTTTATCCATTTTTCCGGTATAATAGGTAAAATAAAAAAGGGCATAATCTGCCTGAAAATGAAAGTAAGATTAAAGAGAAACTTATCATAAAAGAGGGAGTGGAAAAGTGAACCTGATACGTCTTGCGCTTGCGTTTCATAATCATCAGCCGATTGGAAATTTTGATGGAACGATTGAGGAATGTTACCAGAAAAGTTACCGTCCGTTTCTGGAGTTAGTCTCGCGTCCAGCATATTCCGCGTTACGGTTTTCGATCCATAATTCGGGCTGTCTAGAAGAGTGGCTCGACCGTCATCATCCGGAATATCTGGATCAGCTGGCGGAATTGGCGCAGAGTGGGCGTGTAGAGATTCTAGGCGGACCGATGCAGGAACCGATTCTGGCGATGTTGCCGTCTCGTGACCGCGTGGGACAGATTCTGGCGCACACACGGTGGATTGAGAATCGGCTCGGCGTGAAAGTCCGCGGAATGTGGATGCCGGAACGGGTGTGGGAGCCATCTTATGTTCGTGACCTGACGCAGGCGGGAATGGAGTTCACGGTGCTCGACGATTATCACTTCAAGAAAGCGGGACTTTTGGAAGAGAAACTGTATGGGTATTATCTCACGGAAGATGCCGGTGCTCTGATGGCGGTTTATCCGGATAGCGAGAAGTTGCGGTACTGGATTCCGTTCGATTCCGTGGAGCGAAGCGTGAATTATCTGCGTGAAATTGCGGAAAAACAAGCTGACGCGGTTCTGTTTTGCGCAGATGATGGTGAGAAATTCGGTGCGTGGCCGCAGACTTTTGAGCATGTTTACGGTGGTGGTCAGTGGCTGGCGCGATTTTTTGACACACTGGTTCAGAATGTGGATTGGCTGAAAACGGTTACCATGTCAGAAGCGTTGGAAGAGACGAAACCGCTGGGAAAGTGTTACCTTCCCGACTGCTCGTACCGCGAGATGACGGAGTGGGCGCTCGATACGGAAAGTAGAAAGCGCTTGGAGCGCGGAATGAATGCCGTCCCGGAAGAGGTAGGTGCGTGGGAAAAAATATGTGAGAGTTTTTCTAAAAATGCTCGAGTTGAGTGGAGTATTACGGAAAAAACGGAATCTGCGACAGAAAATGTAATAGAAAAAGAGACGGAAATTGGGACAGAAAAAGTTTCAGTATCTGTGACCGATCCTGAAATGGAAATTAAAGCGGAAACAGAAAGAAGTGAGAAATTTTTCTGGAAGCCGGACTGGGTAGGGTTCCGTATGCTGAAGGGATTCGCGACGGGGGGAAACTGGCGGAATTTTAAGGTGAAGTATCCCGAAACGAATGAAATGTACTGCCGTATGCTTGCGGTGAGCGGGCGGTTGGCGACGCTGGAGAATGAACTTCTGCGGAAGTCGAAAACGCTGTCGGCGGCAGAATATTACCGAAAAACGCAGTATCTGGAGGCGGCGCGCGCGGAACTGTATCGGGGACAGTGTAATTGCCCGTACTGGCACGGAGCGTTCGGTGGCGTGTATCTCCCGCACTTGCGGAACGCCATTTTTCGGCATCTGATTTCGGCGGATAAGTTACTCGACGCGGTGGCGGAAAACACGGAAACGCACGGTGATTTTAATCTGGACGGAAACGCGGAATATCGGCTCGAAACGCCGGAACTCAGTGTCTGGGTGGCTCCACAAGCGGGCGGAATGTTGTATGAATTGGACGTTCGGAAAACGGAATTGAACCTGTTGGCGACGCTCGCACGGCGTCCGGAACCATACCATGAGCCGATGGTGAGGGCGATTGAGGCGCAGAAACGTGAGGAAACGCGACGACTTGCCGAGGCGCAGGGAATCAAGACGGACGCGGAGGTGATTTCTGAGGACCTCGGAAATATCCGTGACCGAGCGCTCTTTAAACAGGAAGGTCTGGAAGAGCGTTTACAGTATGACTTAGGAGTGCGAAAAGCGTTTCATGATGGTTTTTATGGACCGGACGTGACGGCGGAAGGTCTGTATTCTGGTGAAAAATGCGTTGATCGGATGTTTTATGACCGTACGTATCAGGCGGAACTGGTGGATGGAGCATTGACGCTTGCCGCGACGGGGACGGTTTACTCTTTCGAGGGAAATCCGCACCAGATTACCATCTGTAAAACGGTGAAACCGGTCGGCGATACGCTGGAAATGACGTGGCGGTTGGGGAATCTTCCGCGTTGGGAAACGCTCCTTTTCGGCGTGGAATTCAACTTCGCAGGACTTCCGGGACACTGCGATGACCGCTATTTTCTGGATGCGGACGGAAATCGGCTTGGTGACTTAAGCGCGTGCCTGAACACGAAAGCGTCGATGTTTCTTGGTCTTGTGGATGAATGGCAGAAACTTCGCGTGACGCTGGAAGTATCACGGATTACGGACTTCTGGACGTATCCGGTCGAGACGGTCAGTAACTCGGAAGGTGGTTTCGAGCTGGTTCATCAGGCGGTCTGCGTTATTCCACACTGGTATATCCGTACCGAAAATGATAGCGTGTGGGAATGTAGAATGAACCTGAAATGCGCGTCAGGAAAATAAAGCCTCCCCGAAATGGT
>JAUNAI010000198.1:0-3082 GCA_030527705.1 Planctomycetia bacterium
GGTATCAGGCGCTGTTGCTGGAACATTTTCAGCGTTTTGGGAAGAAAGACCCGAAATATCTCGATTTTCTGCGTCAACTCGCGCAAGTGGCGGAAATTCGGGGAAATTTGGCGGTCTGCGTGGACGTATCGATGGTGATTGCGGCGAATTCTCCAGCAGAAAGTGAGGCGCGAGCGGCGGCGGAAGCGGAGTGTTTCGAGAATTGGCGACGGTATCTGGAATCGCTGAAACAGGGGGTGACGACGGAATATCTGAAGGCGCTTTTTACCGCGGTTCAGTGGGTCGAGACGTTACCGCCATCCGAGGCGCGGGCACGAGGGAGTTTCTTTTTCCTCTGTGAATTGGAAAGTTGTCATGCGGAGCTGAATGGGAATTCGGGGGAGGATTCCGAGAAGGATTCTGAGAATAATGTGGAGGCTGACGCACGGAAAACCGCATTAAGAAAGAAGATTTTAAAGGCGGAGAAACAGCTTTTTGAGGGAATGAAGCCGTTCTTGGAGACGTTCCCGGAGGAGATTCGGGAAGAGGCGGAACAGATTGGGACGTTCGCGCTCTTGTCGGGCGGAAATCCGGCGGAAGCGTTTCCGTTTTACGAGAAATTCGCGCAGAAGTTCCCGAATCGGCGTGAAGTGCAGCTTACGTGGGGACGGTTACTGGCGGATAAGGCGTTGGCAGAAAGGACGGAAAGCCGGAAAAATGAGGCTCTAGAGCAGTGGCGGAGAGTGGAAAGTCGCGTGGAGGAACGCTCGGCGGAGTGGTACGAGGCGAAATATTGGATTATTCGGTTTCAGTTGGAACTCGGCGAAAAACAGCTGGCGGGGAGACTGTTGAGAACGTTTCGCGCGCTGAACCCGGACCTCGGCGGTGAGAAATGGCGCGGGAAATTCGAGGAATTGGCGCGGATGATGGAAAAGGAATAACAGAATAAATATCTGCGACGCAGTCGCTATTAAAAGTTTTTTGAAGGGGGAGTGTGAGGGGAAAACAATTTTGCAAAAATGTTTTCCCACTCACGAATGTTAATCATATCGTGAAATAGTGAGCTGGGTATAAAATACTTTCGCTGTGACGGAATTTTGTAAAATTTAATAAATTTCTGATGGAAACTATTGTAATTTGTTGTTTCTAGATTATAATAGATGTAAAATGATAAATGGAGAATATTCGATCTATTTAAGAACAGGAAAATACGATGAACGCTGATTTTTCGCTGAATGGTGAAAAAACACATGTACCGACGGGGATGGGGGTTGATTCCGAGATGCTGAAATTGACGGCCGGGCAGGTCGTTGGGAAGTATCGGCTTGTCGAAAAAGCGGGTGAAGGCGGAATGGGGGTGGTCTGGAAGGCGTTGGATACCATCGGAAATCGGTATGTTGGGTTGAAATTCGTGCCGGCGGAGATTCGGTATCGAGATGATGCGATGACGCAGATGATTCAGGCTTTTTCGCGGGTTCAGGCGTTAAATCACACACATATCTGTCCGGTTTATGGGCTGGAAAAGGACCCGGCGCTGGGATATTATGTCGTGATGAAATGGCTGGAAGGGCTGTCGCTGGATAAACTTCTGAAAACGGATATTTTGCGCGACGAAAACCGGGTCGTTTCTATTTTGCAGGCGGTGGCGGAGGCGCTGGATTATGCACACGCGCGGAATGTGTTGCACCGGGACGTGAAACCGTCGAATATTTTCGTGATGATGCAAGATGAAGAATTGTCGGACGTTTTTCTGATTGATTTCGGGCTGGCTGCGGAAATTCAGGATACGCTCTCGCAATTTTCGGAACGGAGCGTGAACACAAGCGGAACGCGACCTTATATGCCGCCGGAGCAGTGGCGGGGTGAGCCTCAGAATGCTCGGACGGACCAGTACGCGCTGGGGGTGGTGGCGTATGAACTTTTCGCGGGACGGCGACCGTTTTTGATTTCCGACGTGGAAATGTTGCGCCTGTCGATTCTTCAGGACGTGCCGAAAAAGATTGATGGGGTGAGTGAGAATATCAATTACGCGATTCAAAAAGCACTCGCGAAGAAGCCGGAAGAGCGGTTTTCGTCGTGTGTGGAGTTCATTTCGGAGCTGAAAAAGGAGGAGGAAGAGAAACGAGACGCAGATTCATCATATACGATTAATATTCAGATTGGTGAAAATACGAATTTTGAGAAAGTATTTTGTTTAAAACCGACGCGAACGGAAGAAAGTCGGAAAAAACCGATCATTCTGCCACCTGTGAAGACAGTGGAATCACCGAAATCGTTGTCGTTGGGACAGAAAATCGGGTGTGGGTGTATTTTGGTCTCCTTCTTGGTGTGTTATTCATCTATATCATTTATATTATGTAAAAATCGGTATTCGGATTATGAATATGAAATTTCAGAAAACGGCATCGCAATTATTGAGTATAAACACTGGGAAGAGGAAGAGCTGTTGAAAATACCGGAGAAAATCTGGGGGTGTCCTGTAATGGAAATTGGATATGAAGCGTTTTATTACGGAAATTTCGAGTCGGTTGTGATTCCAGAAAGTGTCGTAATTATCCGTGAACGTGCGTTTATGAATAGTAATATTACGTCGGTAACCGTTCCGCATGGCGTGAAGGAATTGAAGTACGAGGCGTTTTCGTCTTGCGGAAAATTGAAAAAAGTGGTTCTTCCTGACGGACTTACGACAATCGGGATTTGCGCGTTTCGTTTCTGTGGAAAACTGGAAGAAATTAACATTCCGGAGAGTGTCACTGATTTAAATAATTCGACTTTTGAGGATTGTTGTAGCCTGAAAACGATTACGATTCCCGGAAACGTGAATGCGATATGTATGAATGTATTTAAAGGTTGCTCTCGGCTGACGTCGGTGACGATTTTGGAGGGTGTGAAAAAAATAGACGCTGGTGCTTTCGAGGGGTGTCGTGCACTGGAAGCGATTACGATTCCTGGTAGCGTGACAGAAATTGATCAGGAAGCGTTTAAAGATTGCGGAAATTTCACGATTTATGGAGAAAAAGGCTCGCAAGCGGAACGATTCGCGACGGAAATGGGGATTCCTTTTAAATTGGAGATGTAGACGAAAATGCGGGCGAAAATGCGG
>JAUNAI010000198.1:3092-7239 GCA_030527705.1 Planctomycetia bacterium
AAGGAATAAATGCGAAAAATTAGTGAAAAGATAACGAAAAAAGGTATAAATTAAAAAAAGTGGGCAAAAATTGCTGGTGTACTCCTTGTCAAAATGCGAAAGATTGATATAATTAGTATGATTATATTCTCTGTCGTTCGTCAGAAAACCTAAACGCAAAAACAGGATTTTATATATGTCGCTATCAGAAAAACTCAATTCCATGGTCTTTTGTCATGTTCATGGCAATAATCTCGTTTATAATATTTGTTGGGAAGACCCGAGAATTGACCACCAGATGCTGAATTTGCGTCCGGAAGATAATGTTCTCGTCATCACGAGCGCAGGTTGTAATGCGTTGGATTACATTCTGAAAGGGTGTAATCATGTTTATGCCGTCGATATGAATTATCGGCAGAATGCGGTTCTGGAACTGAAAAAAGCGGCTGCGAAGTTGCTGAATTATGAAGATTACTGGCAGTTGCTGGGTGAAGGTTGGCATCCGGATGTGGATAATCTGTATAAGAACACGCTCCGTGATGCGATGCCGGAAGAGGCACAGAAGTTCTGGGACCAGAAACTGTACTATTTCAAGAATCAGAAATGTCCGTATTACTGGCACGGTACGTCGGGGTATTTTGCGCGTTGGATTAATTGGTATCTGCGTCATCGTGGATGTAAGAAAACGATTCAGAAGTTGCTCGACGCGAAAACGGTCGAAGAACAGCGCGAGATTTATCATAATGAACTGGAAAAGAAGTTCTGGACGAAATCTCTTCGTTGGTTCCTGAATCGGGACACGACGCTATCGATGCTGGGTGTTCCGCTTTCTCAGCGTATTCAGGTTGAGAAACAGTATAATGGAAAAATTGCGCTCTTTATGCAAGACTGTCTTGAAGCGGTGTTGTGTGAGTTGCCGATTCAAGATAATTATTTCTGGCGCGTTTATGTGACAGGGCACTATACGAAAGAATGTTGTCCGGAATATCTGAAAGAGGAGAACTTCCTGAAACTGAAGAATGGGCTGGCGGACCAGGTCACGACGTATACCATGTCGGTGGAACAGTTTTTACGGGATAATGACGTGAATATCTCGCGTTTCATCCTGCTGGACCATATGGATTGGCTCGCGAATAATATGTTTGAGCGTCTCGTCGGTGAATGGGAAGCGATTCTGATGCGTGCGACGCAGGACGCGCGAATTATGTGGCGTTCTGGTGGTTTCCGGACGGATTTCCTCGAAAAAGTGGAAATCGACTTCGGAAAAGGCGTCAAAGAAAAAATTACCGACCACTTCCAGATGCACGATGCAGAAACGGCTGAACTGCACAAGTTGGACCGCGTTCACACGTACGGAAGTTTCCACGTCGCGGACCTGATTCGGTAGGGGACGGAATAAAGATTGTGATGAAGAACGCCGTTTTTACAGTATAAATATTGATATACCTGATACACTGGAAAATTCTGCTTTTCCGTCGTTTCGCGTTGAGGAAATGATTATTGGAAGGCCTGTTTTTCTTGAATCCTAAAGTGTGATTGGTTTCGTATAGATATTAATTGTATAAACGGCGTTTTTGTGATATTACAGGAAGGTCATTTTCATGGGATTTTTTTCGGATATCAAGATTTTGTATCACATGGTTTTTCATCACGGAAGTGGGGAAAGTCATGCAGAACGTCTGAATGATTTTTATTCGGGGCAGGCGGAAGGTTATGACGATTTTCGTCGGCGTCTGCTTCTTGGTCGGAAAGAAATGATGCAGGCGGCCGCGACACAGAAAGAGGCGATCTGGGTCGATATGGGGGGCGGAACGGGCGCTAATCTCGAAAATATCGCGGATTTAATTCCAGAAATGAAGAAAATTTACATCGTAGACCTTGCGTCGTCGTTGTTGGAAGTGGCTAAAAAGCGTATTGCCGACCACGGATGGACGAATGTCGAAGTTGTGGAAGCGGATGCGACGACCTTTACGCCGGAAGAAGGATATGCGGATGTTGTAACGTTTTCGTACTCGCTTACGATGATTCCGGATTGGTTTGCCGCGATGGATAATGCGTTGCGGATTCTGCGACCTGGCGGAACGATTGGCATCGTTGACTTTTTTGTCGCGCGGAAATGGGTCGGTGAAGGACACAAGAAGCACTCGTGGTTCACGCGGAATTACTGGCCGGTTCATTTTAGTACGGATAATGTATTTCTTTCTCATGACCATATTCCGTATTTGGAGCGGAAATTCCAGACGGAACGGTGTGATGAATCGTACTCGAAAGTTCCGTATATTCCGATTATTCGGGTTCCGTATTATATCTACATCGGAAAAAAACCGGAAACAGACGGCTGAAAGCGGCGCTTTTTTGTGTGAGAACATATGGCGTAAATGCTGTGAAGGTGTGAAATGATGAAAAAGACAGAATTGGAATCGAGCTACGAACTGTGTGCGAAAATCTGTTCGGTTTCCGGTTCCAATTTTGTGTCGGCTTTTCGTTTTCTTTCTTCTCGGCAGCGACGTGCGATGGAGGTGGTGTACGCTTTCATGCGGATTGCTGATGATTTAGTCGACTCTACACAGTCGGCTTCAGAACGTGCGGAACGTCTTGATGAATTTCAAAATTCATTTCGTGAAAAGTGCATTTCTGGCAATTCTCTGAATTCTGTGTTGGAAAACTTGCCTGAAAAGAGGGAATTTTCTGCAATTTTTCCTGCGTTGGCGGAAGTAATGCGGGAATTCGCGGTTCCGGGCGAGTATTTCCTGGAAGCGTTACGTGGTGTTCGGATGGATCTGGAGCGTTCCTGTTATACGACGGTTGAGGAACTGGAAACGTACTGTTATCATGTTGCGTCAACGGTCGGGCTGATATGTCTACATATTTGGGGAATTGCACCGGAGGAAATTCGGCCGGATGCGGAAACGGATACGTTTCGGGCTGCGGTAGCGTGTGGAAAAGCGCTTCAGTGGACGAATTTTTTGCGTGATGTTGTGGAAGATGCGCAGAATGGACGACTTTATCTGCCACTAGAGGACTGGGAGCCAGAGAATTCTGTGAATTCCAGAGATCTTTTAGATTCTGAGAAATTTTCAGTTTATAATCCAGTCGCTGAAGAAATACGGACGGCAATTTTACGGAAAGATGAAGAAAAATTGTTGCCGATTTTAAGGGTAAATTTAGAGCGAGCGGAGAGATTTTATCAGGAATCGCGGACGCTTTTAAGTCTGATTCCACGTGAAAATCGGCCAATTTTTTTCCTGATTACGGAAGTATACCACGAAATTTTTTTAAAAATAAGGAGAAATCCGACGCAGATTTTTGAAAGACGTGTGAAGTTGGCGAAAATAGAGAAGATGTGGCTTTATGTTCGCTCTTTTTTCTGCTGAAATTTGCGAAAATGTGGGGTGTACCGCTTGAAAAATTGTGAAAAAAACGGTAAAATAAGAAGAGTTGCATAATATCGGCATCGTGTAAGTTGCCATATGTGTTGTTTATCGATGAGGAATTTCGATGACGTCTCGGCCTTCTTCCCAATTTGAAGATGCAATTCAGAATGACGAAATGCTGATGGAGCGTTTTTGTCAGACGGGGGAGGAACGGTTTCTGGAGGGAATTATTCGGAGGTATGAATACGAGCTGTACCACTATCTGAAACGTTTTTTGGGGGATGCGCAACTTGCAGAAGATGCGTTCCAGTTGACGTTTATGCAGGTATATCTGAAAAGTGCTCAGTTTGAGGTGGGGCGAAAAGTCCGTCCTTGGCTGTATATGGTGGCGACGAATCAGGCGATTGATTTACAACGGAGAAATAAACGGCACCGTCATGCGAGTCTTGAAAAAACGGTTGTTGGGCTGAGTGAGGAACTGGATGGAATCTCGCTTCTGGAAATTTTGCCGGGTGAATTTGCGTCGCCGGAGTCTCAGCTGGAGCGGCAGGAACAGTCGCAGTGGGTAGGAGAGTTAGTGAATCAGTTGCCTGAACCGTTGCGGCAAGTGGTGATTCTGATTTATTATGAGGGAATTAAATATCGGGAAGTTGCGGAAATTCTTCAGATTCCGGTTGGTACGGTGAAAAGTCGGCTTCATACGGCGATTAAGCGGTTAGGTCTGATGATTCGTGGTATCGAAGATGTCTAATCTAAAAATATCTTAAAATGAAGAAAGAGTCTAAAGAAAGAGT
>JAUNAI010000199.1 GCA_030527705.1 Planctomycetia bacterium
GGTTTCAGCCGGAGCAGCGACTTCCGCCGGAGCGGTTTCTTCTGTCGTCACAGTAGCCGAGGCTTCCGTGGCGGGTTTCGCGGTGAGAGGTTTAATGACTTTATTATTGACCGCAATCACTGCACCAATCGTTGCCATGACGAGCGCAACGACCAGAATCAGGTTAAACACACAGTGCAACGGACCGCGCCCCACCCCGTCGCCGAGATACGAGCGCTTGTTGCTCATAATCAGGAAAATCAAATACGCAATCGGCAACATCGTGAAGCAAATCGCGCTGGCGAAAACCGGGAACCAGAACGGTAATTTGAGCATGACGCCCGTCACGCCAATCGCCGGCAACAACGCGCAGATGCGGAAGGTCCATTTCGTGTATTTCAGTCCGAACATTTCCGGGAGCGTGAATCCGCAGACGACCATGTGTGCGGAAATCGCACCGCAGGTCATTCCAATCAGCCCCAAGTCGAAAATGATCCGCCCAATCGGACCGATAATGTCCGTGAGCACCGCCGAAGCCTGAAGCGGGGAGATGTTATTCCGGAGCATGTCGCCCGTGTAAACGCCACCGACGGTCATGCCAAGCATAATCAGAGAGGTCACGAGCGTAAACGGGATGAACATCGACATTCCGAGGTCCCATTTCGCGAGCGTTTTGTGGTGCGGTCCCCAACCTTTCGCCAACAGCGAGTACGGATACAGGAACGTCATGTTAATCCCGACCGCCGCGCCGAGCATTCCCAGCACGAGAATGATATTATCCGAGCCGCCCTTCAGAACGCTTGCCGCGTCGAGACCGCAGAAACCACGCGCCATTTCGCCCCAGTGAATGTTCTTGAAGTTACACGCAACGACAAGACCGAAAGAAAGAATCACAAGGAAAATCATCAGACGGAGGAAGTTTTCATAAATCTTGATACCGACGCGGCTACTTCCGTAACTCCAGACGGTGATGATGTTCAGAAGAAGAATGACGATACCCGTCCCCCACGCCAACGCGCTACTCATGCCGGCGGAAAGCTCAGTCGCGCCCGTCGCCACGAGTGCTAAGTCCTGCACGGAACCAGCAGCGAGACCGTACTGCGGGAAGTGCCAAATCACCGACGCGGAAATGGTTCCCAACGCCCACAGGAAAACGAGAATCGGACCGAAAAATCCCAACTCACGCTTAAACGCAGAGTACGGTTTTTCCTGTTTCGTGAGCACCACTTTACTCAACGCCGCCAACATGCAGACGCCAAGGAACATCGCCAACGGCTGCACCCAGAGCAACTTATAACCGAACGACGCGCCCGCAACGACACTCGCCGCCGCGCTTCCCGCTCCGAGCGTCATGGCACTCTGAAGAAGTCCCGGTCCAGAACGCTTAATATAACCACCGACTTTCTTAAAAAATGGGCTACGGTCCAGTTCTTCCAGCGAGTTAATTTCCTGCTGTAGTTTCTCCGGGTCCCATTTCGCCGTCATCGGCAAGCCTTTACTATCATCTTGTGACATAAATATTCTCCGTAGGAAAGTTTCTAAAATAATTTTTGGAAGGTTAAAAATTCCGCCCATTTATACAATGACGGAATCATTATATATAAGAATACCACGTTTTTCGGTATAATACAATGATTCGGAACCACTTTTTTCCAAAAAAATTGAAAATTTTTCCGGAAAGGGCTTTATTTTTCGACAAAATGGATTATGATAGTAGTATAGAGAAAGTTTTTTATCCGGATACGTTCTAATTTTTAGTGCGAAATGGATTTTACCCACAATATAAGAGGCTCAAGATGGCAAAATGGTACTGCAAGATGGGCGATTTGGAAGTCGGTCCCGTTACCGCCCAGAAACTGAAAGAATTGGCTGAAGCAAAACGCATTACCCCTGACGACGTAGTTCGGCGCGACATCGACACGGACTGGACTCCCGCACGCAATGTGAAAGGTCTTTTCCCAGAAAAACCCGCCATCCCCGTCGGTGTAGCGGTTTCGTCCTCCACTTCTGACGATACCATCCCTGTCGCACAGGCTATTCCAGTTGCAAAAGCAACGAAAACCAAAGCCACAAAAGCCACAGCTGTTCCCGTACCTCCTGTTGTAGAACCTGTCGAATCGGACGTCCTCTCTTTCGGTTTCGATACGGCAACGCACCCTTCTCATGGAAAAACAGGAAAAACTGCGTCTAAAACCACGACCAAAGTCGCAAATGCCAAAAAAAAGGAAACTCCTGCGGACGATACTGACACGGACGGTGAAAAGAAACCTCTCACGAAAAAAGAACAGCAGAAACGGAATTTCATCATCATGGCGAGCGTGACAGGTGGTGTGATTCTTCTCGCGATTCTGATTCTCGTCATCGTTTCCTGCAGCGGTTCCGATAAGCCGAAAGATGCGGAAGGAGGCACTAGCGCAGAAGTTGCTGTGACAGAAAATGGCGAAAATGCTGAGGAAAAAGCAGATTCTGAAGCCGACGCGGATGCGGATGCGGATCCCGATGCGGATACCGAAAAAGGCGGGGACGACACGGAAGGTGATGAAAATGCGGACGCAGAAAAAGCAGAAGGCGACGCGGAAAGCGATTCTGAAAGCGCAACGGGTATCATGCCGAAAGAGTGGGAAGAACTGGGGTATCTCTGTCCGTATGAAGACGGAAAAGGGAAATCATGCACGTTCGGCAGTATGAAAATTTTTGTGAAGAAAATTGAAGTGAAAAAGCTCGTTGATTATAACCCGAAAACGCGCGTGAAGAATAAACAGCGTGAATACTGCTTCATCAAGATTGAAGTCGAGAATGCGGATAAAGACGGAAAACTTCTCGACGTGCCGGGCTGGGGTGCCAAAGGTTCTGCAGTGCAACTGTTCGACGAAAATGAAAACAGTTACAAACCGCAACGAATTACAGTCGATGACCAAGCGGATTCCTCGATGCAGATTGCCGAGGGCGAACGTTTCACGGATATTCTTGTCTTTAACCCGCCGAGACTGGAAAGTGTCGAGTTTCTGCGTCTCGTGATTCCGGCACTTAAGAAGGGGGAAGATGACGGTCTGATTTTCATTCCGAGTGAGGTTTTCAAGCCGAAAAAGGAAGAAAAAGACGGTGAAAACGTGGAAAACGGCGAAAATGCTGACAGTGAAGAAGGCGAAGAAAATGCTGAAGGTGCGGAAGATGATGAAAACGCGGAAACCACGGAGCCAGATGCGCAGAATGATAACGCGTTGACGGATGAATCACTCTCTACGGATAACGCGCCGGCTGCGAGTGCGGATGGTAAACCGGAACCGGGCGGACTGGTTGATGAACTTGACAAAACTCCGCCGCCAGTTGACGCGGAATCGAAAGAGTTGGACGCCGCCGAAGGTATGCCAATCAACGCGCTGAATGACCCGGCACTTGAGTAAATCCCTATGTTTTACGGTTATAACACGAACGGGCTGGCGCACCATTCTCTGAGTGACGCGGCCCGCCTACTCGCGGAAATCGGTTATCAGGGAATTGCCGTGACGCTCGACCATGACCTGCTTGAGCGTCGCGGTCACGATTTTTTCTGGCGGACGGAGCCGGAAGTTATCCGTGAAACGATTCACCAAAACGGTCTGCGTTCCGTGATTGAGACCGGTGCGCGTTTCCTCCTGAATCCGTGGAAGAAACACTCGCCGACGCTTCTCGACCCAGACGCGGATGCTCGTCGATTTCGGCAGAATTATTACTTTCGTGCAGTGGAACTTGCCGAAAAACTTGGAAGTGACTGCGTTTCCATCTGGTCCGGCTCACGGATTTCAGGGAAAACAGTATTAAAAGCAGAAAGAAAAACTGAAAAGGAGTCGGAATCCGAGCCGGAAAAAGAAACCGTTCTTTTTACACGACTTGCGTCAGAATTACGGATTCTGGTTGACTACGCGGGAGAACACGGGGTGAAAATCGCGTTGGAGCCGGAACCGGGAATGATGATTGACACGATTGCGCAATTTGAGCGACTTCTCGATTCTGCACCGTCAGAGTTGTGTCTAACGGTGGATGTGGGACACCTTTTTTGCCAGTACGAGCCGATTTCAGAGTCGATTTTCCGTCATGCACCGCGACTGGTAAACATCCATTTTGAGGATTCTGTCCGTGGTGTTCATGAACATTTATTTCCCGGTGATGGTGAGATTCCATACGACGAATTTTTCACAGCCTTACGAGAAATAGCATACTCCGGTGGCGTTTTTGCGGAATTGAGTCGCCACAGTCATCAGGGGGTGGAAACAGCGATGAAGGCGTTTTCATTCCTGAAAAAATATAAGCATCCCTTATTAAGGGAGGTATCGAGCGTTAGCGAGGCGGAGGAGTCGGGGGGCCGTCTTCTAAAACCTTATTAATACTATTTTTATCTCCGACGCACTATAAAATTTCGCTTTACCGTCATTTTGCGTCGCTAAAATGACTATTGGAAATACCGTCCTTCCCTGAAATTTCATGTGGAGTCGGTATATATTTCGTTTTTCGGAGGAATTACCCCGCCACCTCCGTCACCTTCGGTGCCACCTCTCCTAATAGGGAGGCATTAAAATCATTACGAGTTAAAACCATGAAACGTATTTATACCCGATTATTTCCTGAATCCCTGAGTTTTTCCGCTTTATTACTGGCGGGGGTGTCACTGATTGCCGGAGCGCTATTTTTCGGAGCGATTCCGTCCGTGTCGGCACAGGATATTGTGGATGGTAGCGCAAAAAAGAAGGAAAAATACGTTTCCACCGTTGTTATGCCGGAGGGGATTCGGATTCTGAAAATTGACTATCCCTGTCACGTTCACCCGACGGCCTCGGTTGAGGTACGTCGACTGACGCGTGACATGCTGGAAAACATGGACGCGGTCCATCCGGTTTTCCTTCATAAATGGCTGAAAGCGACCGATTTGGCGGAACACCGGCTCTGCGACGCGCTGGATGAATGTTATCTCGGGGACGATGATGACATGATTGTGCGTGAGTTGAAATTCGAAAATCCGTCGATGCGCCTTCTGGCTCTCGGCTGGGTCGGAGCCTTCGGCGTGCGTGATACGGTGGTCCGTGTTCAGACAGAAAACAGAACCGTTCAAGATGAGGAAACGACCATGGTTTTCCCGAACGCGAGCCGGACGGCCGTAGGAATGAAACCGACGAAAGAAGATCCGTTTAGCGCTCACGCTTTCGGTTACGACCTCGTCGGTGCGGATTTCGAGGGCCCGTGTGAACTGATCGTTTGGGTTCTGCGTGGTGAGCAGATTCTGTTGGCGGAACAGGTTCACTGGGAAGGTCGTCAGGAAAATCCGTATCAGGAAGAAGAGACCCAGGTTCAGCGTCGTCCACGCATAAAGAAAGAAAAGGAAGACTTTTTTGACGATGTGGAAGGTGAAGAAGATGGCGACGAGGAAGAAAGTGGAGACGAGGAAGAAGCGAATGAAGAAATGGATGAGGATTCTGAGGATGGCGACTCGGAAGATGATGAGATGACAGATGAGGAAGAAGACTGGGGTGATGAAGATGAAGGGTGGGACGACGAGGAATAACGATGCGATTTTTACACCTCGGTGATATAGTCGGAAAACCTCCGCGTGAGCTGATTCGGAAGAAGATTCAGGCCGCTCGCGTGGAACTCGGTCTGGAATTCGTGACGGCGAATGCGGAGAATTCCGCGGCTGGGTCGGGGATTAATCTGGCAATTTATAAGGAGTTAATCGATTCCGGAATTGATTGTCTCACGATGGGAGACCACACGTTTAAGCGGAAAGAGGCGATTACCGTTCTTGAAACACAACCGCGAATCGTTCGGCCGGCGAATTATCCCACCGAGGCACCCGGAAAAGGTGTCGTCATTTTCGACATTGGTATGGGGGCGCGCTGTGCTGTTATTAATCTTCTGGGACGTGTTTTCATGCAGCCTGTCGACTGTCCGTTTCATGCTGTAGACCGTATTTTAAGGCAGTTACCGAAAGAGGTGAAAGTAATTCTGGTTGATTTTCATGCGGAGGCGACGAGCGACAAACAGATTATGGGACGTTATTTAGATGGACGTGTCACCGCTGTACTCGGAACGCACACACACGTCACGACGGCAGATGAGCAGATTTATCCTGGTGGAACGGCTTTTCAGTGTGACGTCGGTATGTGTGGCGCGATGAAGAGTATCATCGGTCGGAAAATTGAGTATGTTACCGAAACGACGATTACAGCTCGTCCGACGACATATGACGTTTCCGACGAAGAAGTGGAGCTTCACGGTACGATTGTCGATTTTAATCCGCTTACTGGCCGTGCGACTGCGATTGAACGCTGGGTCGGGTAATACTAAATTTCAGAAATTAACAGAAAATTTACCGTGCACGTTGACTTAAAAAAAGAAATCCCGACGTTATCTTTTTCAGATGAGTTCTCCTTCTCGCCGCTGACGGTTGGAATGACGGGACATCGACATTTTTTGGAGAGTGAGCGGATGAGAATTAAGAGGGAAGTGGCAGATTTTTTTGAGAAACTATGCGTTTTCTGGTCTAAGCAATTCCATAAAAATAATCCGGAGAGTATCTCGGAAAATATGCTGGAAAATAATCCGGAAAATATTTCAGAAAATGTTTCAGAATTGAATCCGAAAAGGAAAATTCCGATTTTCGTGTTGGACGGCATGGCGGAAGGGGCGGACCAGCTCGTTGCGGAGGTGGTTCTAGAACTGAGAAAACGGCCGGAATGTGATTTTTTACGGTTGGTGGCGGTCACTCCCATGCCAATGCGGTTTTATCGAGAGGATTTTGAAGATGCCGAGACACTTCACAATTTCGAGACTGCCATGACGTGGGCGGATGCCGTTATCGAGTTACCGCTAACTGAGATGAATCAGAAAATGTATGAAACTCAGGCACGGATTAAACGCCGTCCGCAGTACGCGCAACTCGGAGCGTTTTTGGCTGAAAATTCTCGGATTTTACTGGCGTTATGGGACGGAATGGACCTAGAAACAGCCTCAGCCGGAGGAACCGGTAATGTCGTCCGGTTAAAAGTAGAAAAGTCGGCATGTTTAACGGAAAGTTTAACGGAAAGTGTGTCTGAAAGTATGACGGAAAGTGTATCAGGAAGAATAGCGGAGTGTGGTATTTTTCAGGTCGTAACGCCACGTACTCAGGAAGCCCAGTCGGTTTTCGTGTCAGAGGGAAACGCGTTTTTTCAGGCATTCTGGGGAGAAGTGTGACCTTTCCTAGAGAAAAATAATCGGATGAAAAAAC
>JAUNAI010000019.1:0-5430 GCA_030527705.1 Planctomycetia bacterium
TCTTGAGTTTCCTGAGCTTCCTGCATTTCCGGCATCTGTGGTGAAAGCTCTTCCAGTGTCATTCTTTTTAATTCCGGGACTGCCTCCGTCAGAATTTTCTGATACGTCAGTGCCTGTTCATTTTTCGGGTCCATTTTCAGTGCCTGCAGAATATCCCGGTAAGACCGCTTCGGGTCGATATCCACCCACGTTTCCGCACGCAGTAAAAACGGTTCCGGTCCCACGGGCTGAAACAGAATCTGAAGTGCATTCATCGGAACTCCCGTCGGATTTTTGGCCATATCTGCCACATTTCCGAGAGGTTTATTCGGGTCATACGCGAACGCAACGCCGATTTCCGGGTAAATTTCCCCTTTAATGGTCCCTTTTTCATCCGTAATGAAAACCGACTGAATATGCGACATCCCCAGCCCCGTCGCTAAATCACGAGCATTAACGCTTTCTTCCAGCTCCGCAATGACTGCCATGACCGTCTTATTCATGACATGAAACGCGACCGCCTTAAATCCTTCAATTTTATATTCTTCGACATCAATTCCCTTACCTGCTCCGTTAATCTGCGTATTCGCCGGATTCCCGAAATCCTTCCGTAGCTGCGCAACCTGCGTCTGGCCCGGAACGATTCCATTAAAAGAAGCCGTCTCGACCGGTACCGCATAATAAGGGGGAAGAGTACTTTCAGACGTCGCACTTCCGTGTGATTCTCCCTGCGCTTTTATCTGTCCTTTTCCCTGTGACCCACTCAGCGCGACCTGCGTATTTTTTATATTCTGGCTATTTTCCGTCGTGGATGGTAAATGAATCGCCGGCAACTCTTTTTCCTGTGCCATCGCCCAACTGTGAAACAGCAGAAAAAGGAAAAAGGCGCCCCACTCCATAAAAATGCAGAGAAAACGCACATTTCGTACTTTACCATTCTGTTTTTTCGTCAGTTTTTTACTCATTTTACATACCATCCTTGCTCAAGACAGAATCATTCCTAATCATTATATCGGCAATTCCAATTATAATAATTAGGCAATTTAAAGAAACTTTACGGACGTTCTCTTTTTTTCTGTAGACTTCTTTTTTCATAAAAATCCGAAGAAATATAGAACCACACGGAAAATTCCATGTCAAGAAAAATTTTTCTCAAAAATTCCGCCACTCCGTCTTGCGAAAATGGGGAAAATCGGGTATCATAAGAAGGATAATGAATGAGTATATTTTAAAATGAATGAGTATGTTTATACGGACTCCATTTAAAAACTCAGGGAAGGACGGTCTTTCCGATAGTCATTTCAGAAACATAAAATGACGTTGAAACAAAAATTTTTGGTGTATCGGGTATAAAATGGGAGAATCGGGAGGGTTTTCATGCTGCGCTTCTATCAAATTCCGTGTGAATGCGGACGGATTCATGATGTTGCTCGAACGCAGGCGGGAAGTTCTGTCATGTGTGAGTGTGGGAAAGAAGTCGCAATTCCCACGTTACGCGAGTTGAGCCAATTTCCAACGATTGAGCGCCCAGAACCTCAACTGGAAGGAAAAATTCAGACTCCAGTCTCTGGCGTACGTCAACGACGGTCGGGGTTATTATTCGTGCTGTTTACTGCAACGATTCTTTTCGCAGGACTAGCTGGGTTTTATTATTATACATGTCCCCAAGAGCCAACAATTGAGAACGCGCAGTCACCATTCGAGGTATGGCAGGTCTGGCAGACGCTCCGAACGGGAATCGACACGCCTATGAGTCGGGTGGAAATGATGCGCGGACACGCTATCCGTATGAACTGGCGCTGGGTCACACTCTGTAGCGGAGCTTCCGCGCTCTGTATGCTAGGAATGTTCGTAACGCTGGTCGTTGGAGTGAATAAAAAGAAGACGAGTCTCGAGAAAGAGTGAAAAATACGGAATAAAGAAAAATGAATTATCCGTCCAATCAAAATTTTTCGGAAGCTAAAACGGAATTAGAAACGGTAAAATCACCGGAAATACCGCGAGTGTTACCGATTGATGAGCGTACGGCCATTTATCTTGCGGCAGATTCTAGAGAAAATGTGGACTGGGACGCGCCAACAGTAGCAAGTATAGATTCTGCAGATGAAAAAATAGATTCTCCGGAAAATCTCTCTGAAAATGTAGACTTACAGACGGATGTTTATGAAGACGTAACTGGAAATGTATATGATGACCCGTATGGGGAGGCTTACGGAGATGAGGAATTTCCTGCGTCGTCTCACGGAAACGGTCAGGAACCACCGGTTTCTCCTCCACAGCAGATTCTGGGATATCAGTTCGAGCGTTATCTCGGAAACGGTGCATATGGGGAAGTCTGGATCGCGGTTCAACTCACCACCATGCGGCGTGTGGCGGTGAAATTCTACACGCATCACGCACAGAATATCGAGTTTCTGACTCAGGAAGTAGAGAAACTTTCCCTACTTTTCTCGGACCAGAACGTCGTTCAGCTTCTGGAAGTGGGCTGGGATGCCGAGACACCGTATTATATTATGGAGTATCTTGAAAATGGATCGCTAGCAGACGCGATTACACGGCGTAAATTTACGCTCGCAGAAGCGGAAGAGATGTTCGAGACACTCCTTCAGGCGTTGTGTCGTGCACATCAGAAAGGGATTATTCACTGTGACCTGAAACCCGGGAATATCCTGATGGACCAGAACGGAAACCCCCGACTGGCGGACTTCGGGCAGTCTCGATTAAGTCATGACATGACGCCGGCACTGGGAACGCTGTTTTACATGCCTCCGGAACAGGCGCAACTCAAGGCACATGCGGATGTTCGGTGGGATGTATATGCGCTAGGAGCAATTTTTTATACTATGCTCATGGGCCGACCACCACACTACGCACCGGCGTTGGTGGAAAAGATTCAGGAAAAAGAGAGTCTTACTTCTCGAATGCGTCTTTATCGGAAATTGCTCTCGGAACGTCCAGTTCCTACGGACTTTCGGCAATTAAAGGGAATGACTCCACAGTTAGTGCAGATTATGGAAAAATGTCTTCAGCCGACACCGGAAGAACGGTTTCAGTCGACGGAAGAACTTCTCGGTACGTGGCGGAGTTATCAGAATCGTCGAGCGAAATTCCCGTTACTGATACTGGGAATCATTATGCCTATTCTGTTAATGCTGGTGGCGGGGATTTTCATGATTATGGAGTTCAGGACTGCATTTATGGAGGGAAGTGCATTTATCACGGACTCGACGCTCGAAACGGGACGATTCGCAGCGGAAGCGGTCGCGAAAAACGTGGAATCAGAAATCATGCGCCGTCGAAATGCCGTGGAGCAGATGGCGGAAAACTGGCAGTTCCGTGATCTGGTTCAGATACTCAGTCACGATCCAGAATGGATGTCGTACATCGAGCGTCTACGGAATCCGGAACTTCAGGAAGCACAGCAATTACAGCTCCGCGTGGAGTTCAGTAACCTTCCTGAACGATTGCGGATTCAAGAAATGTTACAGGAACTCATGCCACGAGATTTTCGGCTGCAATTCGGTGATGACCTGTTTTTCTGTGACCTACACGGGATTCTCTGTGCACGAATTCCGGAAGAAGGAATGGTCGGACAGAATTTCTTGCACTATTTAAAAAAACAGTCGGAAATGGCAAGTGTCCGAGATGATCAGATTCCGTTCCAGACCGCGACACGTATGACAGAAGTTTATCTGGACCCGGTAACCAACTTATGGTCCGTCGCGATTACGACACCCGTTTTCAGTGCGGAAGCGGAACCGGTAATGCTTGGAATCCTTTTCATGTCAATTGACATCGGAAATTTCGTAAATATGGAAGAAACAGGCGAGCATTTCGCAGTTCTCGTCGATCAGCGACCTGGAAAAAATCAGGGATTAATTCTGGAACACCCGCTGTATAATCAGATGGCAGAAGCGAAACAGAAGTTACCGGAAACATTTTTGAAGCCAGAATTTCGCGTAACGGAAGAATGTATCCCTGACACGCCGGAAAAAGCGAGGAATTACCATGACCCGCTAGCGAAATCCTCTTATGCGCGTGGACTGTACCAAGAACGGTGGCTCGCAACGTGTGCGCCTGTAAATCTCGGTTTCAGCACGGAAAATGACGGAAAATGGATGGTCATCACACAAAAATCCTATGAAAAATCAATCGGAAATATTTTCAACTCCATCGAAATGCACTTCTGGGGTGTTTATCTGCACGGAGTCGTCGCATTTTTCTTCGTCATTCCGATTATATGGTATTTTATTCATCGGATTTTCATTTTAAAGGCGAATTAAAACCGTGTACCGACGCGACTATTCCTCACCATTTCCGGGCTGAAACCATTCTTTTTTCATGGAAGGGTGTGACCTCATAAACTGCGCGAGATGAGCGAATTTCTGAACGATTTCCTGTGAGAGAATGTGTTCCATTTTACAGGCCGTCTCGTCCGCGAGTTTCGGGTCAACTTCGAGGAAATCGCGTAAGAAAGAACTGAGCGTCTCATGTCGCTGGGTGATTTCCCGTGCGTGTGCCTCACCTGTCGCAGTCATCGTGACGGGCATGTACGGCGCGTAATTGATTAATTCACGCTCAGATAATGCTCGTAAAGCACCCGTGACGGAGGCGTTCGAGACTTTCAGCGCTTTTGCGATGTCGCGCGGATACGCCACGCCGTTATCGTCGATGATATGCAGAATCGCTTCCAGATAATCTTCCAGACTTTCCGAAAGTTGCTGGGAATGTGCGTGCGTATGTGTGTGTGAAGTATCCATAATCACCTTTCACGTTCCCCTTACAACAAGAAATAAAACGACACACAGACCCCACGCCGAAAAATGTGGGGAGAAACATTTTTCGACGCGGAGAATGCGTTAAATTAGGATGCTGAAGGACGGGACATTCTTGTCCCGACATGGACTTCGTTTTACTAACTGCAGACTTTATCCACAGTAGACGTTTATTCTAATTCGTCCGATACTCGATTGCCGGGGCGTATCCCTGTTCCGCCGCCTTGCCAACCCATTTCACCGCTTCGGCGTAGTCTTGGGAAACGCCTGTACCATTGCGGTAACATACACCCAACATATATTGCCCCCCTGCATCACCCTGTTCCGCCGCTTTGCGGAACCACCTCACCGCCTCGACATAGTTTTGGGGGACGCCAACGCCATTGTAGTAACACATACCCAACTTATATTGCCCCCCTGCATTACCCTGTTCCGCCGCCTTGCGGTACCACCTCACCGCCTCGGTGCGGTCTTGTGAAACGCCATCACCATGAGCGTAACATACACCCAAACTATATTGCCCCCCTGCATTACCCTGTTCCGCCGCCTTGCGGTACCACCTCACCGCCTCGGTGCGGTCTTGTGAAACGCCATCACCATGAGCGTAACATACACCCAAACTATATTGCCCCCCTGCATTACCCTGTTCCGCCGCCTTGCGGTACCATTTCGCCGC
>JAUNAI010000019.1:5530-11170 GCA_030527705.1 Planctomycetia bacterium
TATATTGCCCCCCTGCATTACCCTGTTCCGCCGCCTTGCGGTACCATTTCGCCGCTTCGGCGTAGTCTTGGAGAACACCTGTACCAGTGTAGTAACATATTCCCAACATTACTTGTGCCAATGCCTCTCCTTGTTCCGCAGCCTTGCGGTACCATTTCGCCGCCTCGACATAGTTTTGGGGGACGCCAACGCCATTGTAGTAACACATACCCAACTTATATTGCCCCCCTGCATTACCCTGTTCCGCCGCCTTGCGGTACCATTTCGCCGCTTCGGTGCGGTCTTGTGAAACGCCATCACCATTAGCATAACACTCGCCCAAATTATATTGCCCCCCTGCATCACCCTGTTCCGCAGCCTTGCGGTACCATTTCGCCGCTTCGGCGTAATCTTGGAGAACACCTTCACCACGAGCGTAACATACACCCAAATTATATTGCCCCCTTGCATCATCCTGTTCCGCAGCCTTGCGGAACCACCTCACCGCCTCGACATAGTTTTGGGGGGCGCCAACGCCTTTGTAGTAACACATACCCAAACTATATTGCCCCCTTGCATCATCCTGTTCCGCCGCCTTGCGGTACCATTTCGCCGCTTCGGCGTAGTCTTGGAGAACACCTGTACCAGTGACATAATAGGCTCCCAACATTACTTGTGCCAATGCATCTCCTTGTTCCGCCGCCTTGCGGTACCATTTCGCCGCTTCGGCGTAGTCTTGTGAAACGCCATCACCATTAGCATAACACTCGCCCAAATTGTATTGCGCCCCAATATGTCCCTGTTCCGCCGCCATTCGGTACCACTTCACCGCTTCAGCATAGTTTTGGGTAACGCCGTCGCCTCTGTAGTAGCGTCCTCCCCAATTATATTGCGTCTCGGCATCTCCCTGTTTCGCCACTTCGCGAATGTATTTCACATACACCTCTTCCGTCTTACTTGCGTTTGCACGCCAGATGGTTTTGGGTATTAATCCATTTTTCTCCATCCTTTTAAGTTGTGTACGATATTCTCTCAGAATCACTCCGGCGGGTGAATCGAATGGCAAACAACGAGTTAATACAGAGGAATCGAGGAGGCAAAAGATGATTTTATCGCCCGACTGTGGCGTACGTGAAGTGAGCGCTTTCCAGTCAGAAATCGGCTCGATAGTTTCATCGGCATGTACATATTTCGCTACCAGATACGTCGGCGCGTCTGCTTTGGCGACGCAATCTACACCGTTGAGCGTTGAAAACGTTCCGTCTTCATTAAGGACAAACTCCGTCTGGATAGCGTCAGGAATCCGTACCTTTTTACAATGTTTTGTAACTTCTGCAAGCGCCTCGCCAACCGTAACCGGGGCGTCCAGCGTCCGTATCTCAAACATACGTACGCCTTTTGAGGTTGCAACAAAAACATTAAATGGTTCCGCCGTGTTTTGCGCAATCGCACTATTGGCGTCGTTTGGATCTTTGCCGTATTCAATAAGCTCCAGCGTCACGTCCGGCTCTGAAAGGCTAACTACAAGTGGCGTTGTGCCTTTAGTCGCATCAAAACGCGGTAAAATGTCCGTATCATTTAAAGGCAACTCAAAAGTATAACGTGCAACCACATTACGACGTAAATGAATCTTCTGACTTTCCGTCACGCATTCCGCAACGCCGAGCAAGTTGTTTACATCGACACTCTCAAGATAAACGTTAATTGTTCCGTGCGTGTCGAAGGAAATTGCTTGTGACGTATTGTTGCAGAAACGTACCGTCACACGAAGTCGCCGATTGTAACGGGTTGAAATTTCATGGGAAGTATTCTCTGATACCTCCGTCGTTGTAACTGTGTTTTCCGTATCGTGCGTGGTCTGAGACGATTGGTAATTTTGACGATAACGATTGTACTCATAATTAACCCCGGCATGAGTGCCTGCGTGAAAGTCCGCCTCCGCTTTTGCATATGCGTATGGCAGTACCCCAAGCGTCAGTCCCCCTCCTACACCTGCGTCGATGTTTCCCTCGGCAAAAGCACCGACAGACTTATTCGTTTCCTCCGTGGTATGAACCGACGTACCATCGATTTCGGAAGATGTATCTTTTACAACCTTGCGATTAATAAAAAGACTTTCTTTTCTTTTCTTTTCTCTGACGTCTCACTTTTGTCGATAGTGTAAACTTCATCTATCGATATAACCGCCCAAGAAATTTTTCCCGGAACGATAACTTCGTCCGCTGCGGTGGATACACTCGGTATGCACGTAAAGTAGAGGACGGTGAAAATCGTGTATAAAACGATATGGAGCAGGTTGTGTTTCATGATTCGTTTCTCCATCCTTCGACTACGTAACGGTTGGCTCAGCCTCCCCTAGAAGGGGAGGCTTGCGATTGCCTTATCACTCATATTTCAGGACTGCGCCGGTGTCCGCGCTGGTCGCTAACGCCGCGTAACGCGCCATCCAGCCGCTCTTGAATCGCGGTTCCGGTTTCGTCCAGTTCTTCTTCCGCTCCGCAAGTTCCTCGTCGCTCAACTGAACCACGATTTTACGTGCCGGAATGTCGATTTCGATGATGTCGCCGTCCTTCAGAAGCCCAATCGGACCGCCAGCCGCCGCTTCCGGGCTGATGTGACCAATGCACGCACCAGCCGTTCCGCCAGAGAAACGACCGTCCGTAATCAGCGCGACGGAATCATCCAGCTTCACACCCTTAATCGCCGTCGTCGGAGCAAGCATTTCCTGCATGCCCGGCCCGCCTTTCGGACCTTCATTACGCACAACAACTACGTCGCCAGCCTTCACTTTACCCGCCACGATGCCGTCATACGCTTCATTTTCACTCTCGAAAATCACCGCCGGTCCCGTGTGCTGCATCATACTCGGTTTCACACCTGCCGTCTTGACAACCGCGCCGTTCGGAGCCAGATTACCGAAGAGAATCGCCAATCCGCCTTCCTTATTATAAGCGTTTTCAACTTCACGGATGCAGTCCTGCGGGTCGAAATCGAGTTTCAGATCATCGACCGTCTTCACTTTTCGCTCAATGCTCATCGCCGGCGCGTTGCGACAGTTACCCGGCTCAATCGCGCAAAGTTCCAGAGCTTCCTGACATACCGTTTCACGGCTACGGATGTCCCACTCGTCGATATTCTGTCCCAGCGTTTTTCCCGTCACGGTGATACAGTCCAGATTCAGCAGTTCCGGACGTCCGCGTTTAATCGTTCCCAGAATCGTGTGGATACCGCCCGACTGGTGCACGTCTTCGATGTGATAATGAATCGACGGCGAAACCTTACACACGTTCGGCGTGTTCAGACTCAGGTTATTAATCCGGTTAATGTCGTAATTCAGCCCGGCTTCGTGCGCAATCGCGAGCGTGTGGAGGACGGTATTCGTACTTCCGCCCATCGCCATGTCGAGAACCATCGCGTTATCAATCGCTTCTTCGGTGATGATGTCACGCGGAAGCCCCTTAAATTCCGCGCCTTTTTCCTCAAGTTCCTGAACCATCGCCACGACACGGTCCGCCGCTTTCTGATACAGACGCTTACGCTCGACGCTCGTCGCCAGAATCGTTCCGTTCATCGGTAACGCCATTCCGAGCGCTTCGCACAGGCAGTTCATCGAGTTCGCGGTAAACATACCGGAGCAAGACCCACACGTCGGGCACGCCTGCTGTTCAATGTCGAGGAGTTCTTCTTCCGTAATGCGTTCCTGCTGTTTCGCAGCCGCACCAACGAAAATGTCAATCAGGTCAATCGCTTTTCCGTTCCGTTTTCCCGCTTCCATCGGTCCACCGGAGACGAAAACGGTTGGGATATTGCAACGGACAGATGCCATCAACATACCAGGAACGATTTTGTCGCAGTTCGGAATGCAAATCATACCGTCAAAACAGTGCGCGTTGACCATCGTTTCGACGCAGTCCGCAATCAGTTCACGACTTGCGAGCGAGTATTTCATTCCCACGTGTCCCATCGCGATACCATCATCGACAGCAATCGTATTAAACACGAACGGAACGCCACCCGCCTGACGGACGCACTCTTTCGCGACTTCCGCCACTTTATTCAGATGAACGTGACCCGGCACGATGTCCGTATAACTGCAACAAATCGCAATGAACGGTTTTTTGAAATCTTCTTCTTTCACACCGGTCGCACGGAGCAACCCACGATGAGCGGCGCGTGCGTCGCCCTTTTTAATCATGTCTGAACGCATTTTAAGGTCCTTGATGGTTCTGATTTACCGAATTTTCTGTAATTTCGCCCGCGTAACGTTTCCGTTTCGGGCCGATTTCTCTGTTTTAGCATTATTCCCCACTTTTGTCAAGGGGGGACCCAGCAGAAAGGAAAATTTCTGAAGCAGTTCGGTTCCGTCTCTTGACATGTACCAGAAAACATGTTATAATACCTATAACTTAATATCTTTATTCCTTCCTATATCCTTTTTTCCTTGGAGTATTTCATGAAAAAGATTTTCCTCCCACTTTTAATCCTTTCCGTCCTGTTTTCCGCTCAATTCGCGACGGCACAGGAAACGACAGCACCTGAGAAAGAAGTCATCGACCTGCTCATGGTCGGCGACTCGATTACGGACTTCTGGGATAATGACGGAATGGGTCTTGAAGTTTACAAAAAATATTATGATAATGGAACCCGAAAAGTCGTAAATATCGGCGTCAGCGGCGACATTACGGACCAGACACTTCAGCGGCTCGAGAATCCGCGTCTCGATAAAATCGCGCCGAAAATGATTATGCTCATGATTGGCACGAATAACATGGACCGTGGCCCGGAAACGACGGCACGATACACCGTTAATGGAATCCGCGACATTCTGACTGTTCTTCGGACGAAATTCCCAGAAGCGAAAATCCTCCTTCTGGCTGTTTTCCCACGCGCGCAGCCGGAAACGTCACCTGTGCCAGGAAAGCAGTACCGTGTGCGAATTAACGCGATTAACGCTCAGTTGCCGACGCTCGCGGACGGAAAAAACATCTTCTTTTACGACATTAACCATCTGTTCCTGAATGAAGATGATACGCTGAAAACCGACCTGATGCCCGACCAGTTACACCCGAATACGGCAGGATATTACCTCTGGGCGGAAGCAGTCGAGCCGATCGTGAAAGCGTGGACAAAGTAAAGTCAACTTTTCCTTTTAACCTGAATATTTCATACCTAAAAGACAAAAAACGTTCATGCGCCGTAAAATACGGTATGGAACCGTGAGTTTAACGGAAAGTAAAAAAACACAGTGTATTTTAACGTGGAAACAAAAACCATTAAATTTCCCACATATCTCACAAGTTTCACAGAAATAAATATTAAAAAATCTGTGAAATTCTGTGGAATCTGTGGGAGATTTAAGACCTTTGGTTTTCCGTTGGTTTTCCGTGGAATCTGTGGGATATGAAATATTCAGGTTAGGAGAGGTTTTAAAATACACAACAACTTATATTTATCATAAAAGCCATGAAAATCAACGCCAAAACGTTTCCAATTTTCGTCACCGTCACGCTAATGGGGTTCTCGCTGTGCCTGAATGGTTGCGCTCCGTCCGAAGAAAAAGCGGGAGAGGCTCCGAGTGCTGAAAGCTCCGAAACTACGGAAAATACAGAAGGAGCTGAAGAGACGGAAGAAACGAAAAAAGCGAAAAAAGCGGAAAAAGCG